>JALRDT010000028.1 GCA_023262125.1 Candidatus Nanopelagicaceae bacterium
GCATCAGAAGAGTTAAATCACCTACATCTAGTTTGTGAGAATTGCGGTGAAATTGGAGATGCGCCACTTGATGTGGCTGCGACATTTGTGCAAACCCTCTCAGATGATTTTGGCTTTAAGACCGATGTTTCACATTTCGCAATTAGCGGGCTGTGTGCAAATTGCTTTAAATAATAAAGCCAGTTAACACTTCTATATTCAGTGAATTTATGTTTTAATTTCAACATGAAAGACTTCAAAATTATTGCAGTTATTGCAGTTGCAACTTCACTGATTTTTTCAAACGTGGCTTCTGCTGACCCATCAGATGTTGCTCCAGTGGGACCTTACGACGCAAAAATTATTGGAGATAAAATTCTTAATCCAGTTTTATTTGGAGTAAAAGCTGGTTTGCCAGTGGCAGATGTTTCAGGAGTTCAATTAGCAAATGGAAAAATAAGAGCTTATGTATTTGCTCAAAATAAAGGAATTGAAATTGCCGAATCTGAAGATGGCAAGAATTTTTCACGTGTAGGAAATGCATTTGGAGGCGACAAAGGTTTTGGAATGCCACATGTTGTTAAATTATCTGATGGTAAATTCAGAATGTATAACATGGTTTCTGAAGGCATTTCTTGTTCAATATCAAGTGACGGATTGACATTTACATTAGAAAAGCAATCATGTATCAGCAAAGGCGATTTCCCAAGTGCCTCTATTGGTTTGACCGGCCCTTCATTGGTTAAATTAAAAGATGGATCTTATAGAGCATATTTCTCAGATGCAGTGATGGCAGGGACTGGTCCCGATCCTCATTTCATAATGTCTGCAACATCAACGGACGGGCTTAATTGGAAGGCAGACCCAGGAGTGAGAATTGGCCCTGGCGCTCCTACAATTTCAAGAAGTGGTGAACATCCTGGTGCAATAGCTCATGAAGACGGCACGGTAACTTTGTTTTACTATGACAATTGCGCGAAAGCCCCAAAAGATTCCTCTGGCAAATGGGCCTGCGATCCACAAGCTCAAGGACTTTGGTATTCAACTAGTACTGATGGAGGATTAACTTTCAAAAGTGAAAACCAAATTTCATTTCCAACAAATATAGGTCATGGTTTTGGAAATGATGCAAATGTATTCATGGATAAAAATGGCAAGTTGATCCTTTGGGGTGGAGGATTTGAAAACGGTTATGGCGGATATATAAGCGCTTTTGAACTCGTTAAAGCAACTGTCGTGGCATCAACACCAGCACCTACACCAGCACCTACACCTATGCCAGCAACAACCCCAGCACCCGTATCTCCTCTACCTATTAATCCAAGCCCCACCGCAATGGCCACGTCAGTAGTGGCTCCAAAAATAGTAGCGAAGAAGATAACTATCACTTGCATTAAAGGAAAACTAATAAAGAAAGTTACTGCTATCAATCCTAAATGTCCTTCTGGCTACAAGAAGAAATAACTTAAAGTGCTAAGTATCGAAGCAGGTCCTGACCGCGGCGCCATTTTGCACTTTGGTGATCCCGTAAAAGAACAACGCGCAATCGCAACCGGTACTGCATGGGCTGATTTATCGCATTTAGAAATCATTGCCGTGAAAGGCGTTGATCGCTTACGTTGGCTACATGATTTAACCACCCAGCATTTAGAAACTTTTTCGGGTGGCTGGACTGATGGATTAATTCTTGATCACTTGGGTCATATCGAACATCAATTTTTAATCTTTGATGATGGTGAAACATCGTGGCTGATTGTTGATGTTGATCGCGCCGCGCCGCTGATTGAATATTTAAATAAGATGCGATTTACGATGCGCGTAGAAGTTTGCGATGCTTCATCAGAGAAATCTTTAATTCGCATTCCTGGGCTAACTAATGATTTAGGTGGACCATTTCAATTGGTAAATCGCGGCGAAATTCCGGAATTTCCTGGCGCGATACAAGTTGGGGTTTGGGCGCTAGAAGCAGAGCGCGTGGAAAAGATGCGACCACGCATTGGTTTAGAAACCGATCACAAATCAATTCCAAATGAAATTGGCGTATTGAATAAATCAGTGCATATGAATAAAGGTTGTTACCGCGGCCAGGAAACTGTGGCCAAAGTTCATAATTTGGGGCAGGCGCCGCGAAAGCTGGTGTTGTTGCATTTAGATGGCTCTGAAGTCGATCTGCCTGCAACCGGTGCGGATGTTGAACGCGATGGCATCAAAGTGGGCTTTGTCGGCACTGTCGCGCGCCATCACGAACTCGGAAATATTGCATTGGCAGTTGTTAAGCGCAATGTAGAGGGCGATACGCCATTATCGGTCAACGGAATTGCTGCGAAAATTAACTAAACTTCGCGAGTGGAATATTTAACTTCGATCTTGCTTGGCCTAATTGCATTAGGTGCAGGTATTGCGTTGATTGCATACGGAGTTTTATTAAAACCTAGACAGCGACCATTACGCAGGATTAAGTAAGGAAAATAAATAAAAAATGGCCTTTACAATTCCAGAGAACCTTCCAGAAGATTTATATCCACTTGCGTGGCTAATCGGTACCTGGTCTGGCAAAGGCCAAGGAGAATTTAAAGATGTCGCGCCATTTCAATTTGCGCAAGAGGTAACTTTTAATCACGATGGTCGAAATTTCTTAACTTACTTCTCACGTTCTTGGATTATTGATGACAATAATGAAATCATCAAACAAGCTGCCTCTGAAACTGGATTTTGGAATATCCGCGAAGGAAAGATTCTTGATGTGATGTTGGCTCATTCAAATGGCCATGCTGAATCTTGGGTTGGCATTGTTGATGGCCCACGCATTCAATTGGCATTCGATGGCGTTATTAATGGCGTCAAAGCAAAAGAGGTATCAGGCGGACACCGCCTCTATGGTTTAGTAGAGGGCGAATTATTCTGCGCTTATGACATGCAGACTCCAACTAAAGAGCTGCAGCCACATATTTGGTCAACTCTGGCCAGAGTTCAATAGTAGTTCGTAAAAAATATGCTCGAAGAAGTTCTTGCGGAATATGTTCGCGATGGAATTGTTGAATCAAAACATTTCGGACATTTAATAGCCCTTGATAAAGATGGCAAGCGTGTTTTAACCAAAGGAGATCCAAATGCCTCTATTTACCCTCGTTCTGCGATTAAGTCGATCCAAGCTAGCGCGATGGTTCGTAAAGGTCTTGTTCAAGAGGTACGGCATCTTGCTCTTATCTGCGCTAGCCACTCGGGCTCAAAAGCGCACAAAGACGGAGCCCTCGAAATCCTCCGAGAAGCAGGACTAACTGAAAACGCGCTGCAATGTATTGCGGATCGCCCACTCGGGTTGCAAGAACGCAAAGAATGGGGCGAAAAAGAACCAACCCGATTAGCCATGAATTGCAGCGGAAAACATGCCGGAATGTTGGCAACTTGTGTAGCAAACAACTGGCCGATTGAAAATTATTTATCGCAAGATCATCCACTGCAGCTGGCAATAAAAGAAGAATTTGAAAACTTAGCAGGCGAAAAAATTTCTAAAATTAGTGTTGATGGTTGTGGCGCTCCGTTATTTTTAATTTCAATGCAAGGGCTGGCAAATGCTTTTTATAATTTAGCAATTTCAAATGACCCAGTGCATAAGCAAGTCGTGGCAGCATGTTTAGCTTTTCCAGAGATGGTGGCTGGAATCGGTCGAAGTGATACTGAGCTAATGAAGACCGTGCCGGGATTATTTTTGAAAATCGGCGCCGAAGGTGTTCAAGCAGCATTCTTACCAGATGGTCGCACAGTGGTTTTTAAAGTTTCAGATGGCTCAGAGCGGGCACATCAAGTAATTTTGCAGAACGCATTTGAAAAACTCGGCGCTAAATTCGAAGTTAAGCACCCAGAAGTTTTAGGCGGCGGCAAAGTTATCGGTGAAATTAGAGCAGCGCTATGAAACGTTTAATTGCACTTATTGCTTCGTTATTGTTGCTACCGATTTCGTCGGTACAAGCAGTAGAAAATCGCATTATCGATGTCGTAGCAATTACTTGGGCAGGCGCACCAACTACATCGGTTAATGTCAATGATGTTAAAAGTGCGATTCAAAATGAAGTTTCAACTAGATGGAATT
>JALRDT010000099.1 GCA_023262125.1 Candidatus Nanopelagicaceae bacterium
ACATCATCTTCAGGTGGACCAGCAAAAACCATTGTTAACCTGATTGCATCAACGCCGTGGTTTTGTAGTTCATCAGATAAACGAACCAAGTTGCCTCGAGACTTTGACATAGCAGAGCCATCCATGATGACCATGCCTTGATTAAGAAGACGTGTGAACGGTTCATTGAATTTAACCATTCCCATGTCAAATAAAACTTTGGTGAAGAAGCGGCTGTAAAGGAGGTGCAAAATAGCGTGCGTTACGCCGCCCACGTATTGATCAACTGGCAACCATTCTTCGATTTTCTTCTGATCAAAAGGAGCATCTGGATTAGTTGGGTCTGCATAACGTAAGTAGTACCAAGATGAATCAACGAAAGTATCCATGGTATCTGCATCGCGTTTTGCATTAGCTCCACATTTAGGACAAGGTGTATTTACCCAATCTTCTGCTGCACCTAGCGGAGAACTTCCCTTCGGCTTTAAATCTAAGCCGGCCGCTGGCGGCAACTTAACTGGAAGCTGGTCTAGCGGAACCGGTACTTCTCCGCACTTTGAGCAATGAATAATTGGAATTGGTGTACCCCAATAACGTTGACGAGAAATTAACCAATCGCGTAGACGATAATTATTTGATGCCTTTGCTAAGTGCTTTGTTTCAAGAATCGAAATAATCTTTGCAATAGCTTCGGCCTTTTTTAAGCCATTAAGTTCGCCAGAATTAATTAGCTTGCCATCCCCGCCAGTCGCAACACCAGATACTGAAGGATCTTCTTCTCCGGTCTCAACAACAACACGCACTGGAAGATTCATGGCTTTTGCAAAATCCAAATCGCGTTGATCATGTGCCGGTACCGCCATAATTGCGCCAGTTCCGTAATCAGCTAGAACGTAATCAGAAGCCCAAATCGGCAATTTTTCGCCATTTACTGGATTAATTGCATGGCGTTGCAAGAACACGCCAGACTTTGGTCGATCTGTAGCTAAACGTTCGATATCAGAAGCGGCGCGCACCTTCTCTAAATAAGCTTCAAATTCTGCTTTTGCTGGCGATGCACTTGCTAGTTCTGCAGCTAAATCTGAATCGGCGGCAACTACCATAAATGTTGCACCGTACAGAGTATCCGGACGAGTTGTGTAAATTGAAATCGGTTCAGTGCGACCTTCAATTTCAAAAGTTACGTTTGCACCAGAAGATCGTCCAATCCAGTTGCGCTGCATTAACAACACTTTATCTGGCCACTTTCCTTCTAGCTGCGACATGTCATCAAGTAAGCGATCTGCATAATCAGTAATTTTGAAATACCACTGATTTAACTTCTTCTTGGTGACTGGGTTATCGCAACGTTCGCAGAGACCGGCAACTACTTGTTCGTTAGCTAAAACGGTTTGGCAATCTGGGCACCAATTGACGGCAGAATCTTTTCGGTATGCAAGACCTCGTTCGTACATTTTAAGAAATAGCCATTGATTCCATTTGTAATATTCAGGATCGCAAGTATTAAAAACTCGATCCCAATCAAACGAACATGCATAACGTCGCATTGATGCTTTCTGCACCGAAATATTTTCGTAAGTCCAACCAGAAGGTTCGATACCGCGTTTGATTGCTGCGTTCTCGGCTGGAAGTCCAAATGCATCCCAACCAATTGGATGCATCACGTTGAAACCTTTTTGCGCCCAATAACGAGCAATCACATCGCCAAGTGCATATGCTTCGGCGTGACCCATGTGTAAATCACCTGAAGGATATGGAAACATATCCAATACATATTTCTTAGGACGAGTATCGTCAGCGCGACCAGAGCGAAAAGGTGCAATTTGATCCCAAATTGGCAACCATTTCTCTTGAACATAAGCGAAGTCGTACGCTTGATGTTCGGTACTCATCCGCTCTCCTTCAACTCTTTGTGGACCTGAGGGGACTTGAACCCCTGACCCCTTGCATGCCATGCAAGTGCGCTACCAGCTGCGCCACAGGCCCAATAACTAGCAACAGGCAGAAATTCTACAAGCGAATAAAACTATTTCTCGCCACCTGATTCTTCACCAAAAATTGGCTCAGGAAGCGAGCCAGAATTATGTTCTACCAAATTCCACCCTTTCGGAGTTGTGGAAATTATCGACCAGGCTGCATTTGATAACCCGCCGATTGAGCCCCAAGTTGTCATAGGCAGATTTAACATCGATCCAAGAATGCAACGAGCAGTTCCGCCATGAGTTGCAACTACTAAAGTTTGATTGGTTTTCCCCTCTAAAGCTTCATAAATGGCTGCAGTTGCTCGAGCCGCTACATCACTTCTGCGTTCACCCACATCACCAGCTGGATTGTCATCACCGTCAATCCACCGAATGAAGTTTTCGATATCAGTTTCGCGAATTACATCACCGGTTTTGCCTTCCCAATTTCCGCCATCGGTTTCACGTAGTCGCTTATCTTTTTTAATTTCTAAACCAATTAAATCGGCAAGAGCTTTAGCTGTTGAATAAGCTCTAGATAAATCACTTGAAATTATCTGGGTTGGTGATAATCCAGTCAATAATTTTCCGGCTCTAGTAACTTGTGAAATTCCAGTTTCGTTTAAAGGAATATCTGTAGAACCTTGGAAACGATTGGCAATATTCCAATCAGTTTGGCCATGTCGCCATAGAACTATCTTGTTATGACTGTGACTCATTTTTCCTCACCTAGATTCATCAATATGCAAAGGTATAGTCGGGCAATCATTCCATAGTCGATCCAGCATGTAATATCTACGCAAATTCTCAGATTGAATATGCACCACCAAGTCTGAGTAATCAATCAATATCCACTCTTCGCCATTTTCACGACGAACTGGCTTTTCATTAATCTCTTTTAGTTTTTCTTCTATTTCATCCGCAATTGCTTCAACCTGCTTAGGGTTGTTTCCAGACACAATTAGAAATGCTTCGGAAAGTAAGCTCTGATCCGAGAGATCTATAGCCACTAAATCGGTGCCCAATTTATTTACCGCAGCTTGTGCTGCAATATCTAACTCTTTACGCACCAATTCACTTACTGGCATATAACTTCCTTTCGGTAATGAACTTTCGAACGCTCGGAGAAATTCCATTTAATTGACTATCGCTTCTGACTTGCGTTGCTGAGATGTCCAGCGCACCAATATCAATGCCATCGCCATTATCTCCTGGGCGATCAATAACGATAAAACTAACTTTTTCTTGAAGCTCTTCGTGTCGATGCCATTTAGTTAAGTTGGCATAAGCATCACTGCCGATAATCCAATAGAGCTCTTTCTCTCCTACATGTAATTTTTCTATCTCTTCGACGGTGTCGATTGCAAAACTTGGGCCGGTTCTTTTGATTTCAATATCGCTGACTGAGACAAGTTCTTTAATTCCCGTTGGCAGATCTCCAATGGCTAATTTGCACATTTCATATCTGATTGCACCTTCTACAGTCGGATCAGATTCTCGAAGTAACGGTTGGCCGGCGGGAATCAAAATAATCTGATCAACTATTTTGCGTGAAAGCAATTCAACGACGACTCGCAAATGTCCATTGTGGATGGGATCAAAGGTCCCTCCGTACAAACCAATTCTCTTAACGGTCAAGACGCAGAGTTAAATAAAGCAGCAGAGTTAAAATTCCAAAAGTGGTCAATCCAAAAACTATTGGGTGCTGTGGTAACTCTCTTGTGGCTTCTTGTAGATGGAACATGCCTAAATACTACTTCCCTTTCAGCATTTCTTTGAATTTCGCCTCATCGATAATCGCCACACCTAATTCTTCGGCCTTCTTTGCCTTAGATCCTGGTTCGGACCCGACCAGCACATAATCTGTTTTCTTCGATACAGACGATGAGGATTTTCCGCCATGCGCCATAATCACTTCATTGATGCCATCTCGGGTGAACGTTTCTAAACTGCCTGTAACCACAAATGTTAGTCCGGCTAGGGTTTGTGGCAGATTTGAACTCTCAACCAATTCGGTCATAACCCCTGCTTTGGCCCAACTTTTAACAATATTCTTATGCCAATCGACTTTAAACCAGTCGACAATCGAATCTGCAATTACACCGCCAACGCCATCGACTTCAGATAATTGATCAGACTTTGCTTTAGAAATTGCTTCGATGGATTTAAAACTATTTGCGAGAGCTTGAGCAGCCGTTGGACCAACATGTCGTATAGATAAAGAAACAATTACTCTCCATAGCGGTCTAGATTTTGCTGTCTCAAGAGCATCTAAAATTTTCTTAACATTTGCGCCAGCCGTGCCATCTTTCTTAGTGAAAAATGGTGAGGTCATAAGCTTTTCTGTTGTTAAATCGAATAGCTCGGATTCATCCTTAATTATTCTCGCGTCCAGTAAAGCATTGGCGGCTTCATAGCCAAGAACATCAATATCAAGTGCGGCTCTAGAACCTATGTAATAAAGACGCTCACGTAATTGCGCAGGGCAACTTTGAGCGTTTGGGCAACGCAAATCAACATCACCTTCAGATTGCTCAACTAATTTAGCACCGCAATCTGGGCACTTATCAGGCATTTTGAATTCTTGTTCGTTGCCGGTTCGTCGATCAGTTACCGCAGAAAGTACTTCAGGTATTACATCACCTGCTTTTCGGATTACAACGTAGTCACCGATTAGCACACCTTTTCTTGTAACTTCTTGTGAGTTATGCAGAGTTGCATGAGTTACGGTTGAACCTGCAACTAAAACAGGTTCCATTACGGCAAACGGTGTCACGCGACCTGTGCGACCTACAGATACTTGAATATCTAGTAACTTAGTAACGACTTCTTCTGGCGGATATTTATAGGCGATGGCCCATTTTGGTGCCCTGGAAGTAACACCTAACTTTTTCTGTAGTTCAATTTGATCTACTTTAATTACTACACCATCGATTTCATGTTCTAAATCATGTCTATGTTCTGCATAATTTTCTATGTATTTTGCTACTTCTTTTCGGCTTTTAAATACTTGAAAATGTGGACTGGTTGGTAAACCCAAGCTCTTTAACAATTCGTATGCTTGGCTCTGTTTATCAAATCTTGTGTCAGTCGCTCCGATGCCATGAACCAAAACATTAAGTGGTCTAGAAGCAGTCACTCGCGGATCTTTCTGTCTGAGGGATCCTGCTGCGGCATTTCTGGGATTAGCAAATGTAGCTTTTCCGGATTCTTCGAGCGAACTATTTAATTCATTGAATGCTGCAATAGGAAAATATACTTCTCCACGAATCTCAATTAATTTTGGAATATTTTTTCCTCTTAATTCATGAGGTAAATTCTTAATAGTTTTAACATTTAATGTAACGTCTTCGCCGGTGGTTCCGTTTCCTCTAGTGAGCGCTTTACTTAAGACGCCATTTTCATATCGCAAATTGATTGCTAAGCCATCTATTTTTAGTTCGCAGAGCCAATTAACGTTTGATACTTCTTTCTCAACGCGATCAAACCAAGAAGTTAATTCTGACTCATCAAATACATTATCTAAGCTCATCATTTTTTCAAGGTGATCAACTTGTTCGAAAGTGGTAGCAAATCCACCACCAATTCCTAGAGTTGGCGAATCATCTGCACGAAGTTCTGGATGTTCCTTTTCTATTGCTTCTAGTTCGCGCATCAATTTATCAAAATGCGCATCAGTTACCATTGGATTATCTAGTACGTAATAACGAAAAATATGATCGCGGATTTCTTCCGTTAACTCTGCAATTCTTTGGCGTGGATTCATTCAGTCTCACAAATGGTCGAAGAACCAACTACTCGATCACCATCGTAAATTACTGCCGCTTGCCCTGTTGCTAGTCCAAGTAATGGTTTCTCTAATTCAATCTCTATGCCAACTGCGATTTCGCGATATTTACAATCAAGTGCTGCGCCATGGGCACGTACTTGCACGTAACCTGTTTGCCAATCTGATCCGGGATTAGGGCCACACCAAACTGGCTTTTCACCAACAATTCTGGTCACAGCTAAATCTTCTCTTGGGCCTACGACAACTGTGTTGCTCTTTGGTTCTATTTTTAATACAAACCGCGGATTTCCATCTGTTGCAGGAACAGTTAGGCCAAGTCCTTTGCGCTGGCCAATTGTGTAGGTGTATGCGCCCTTATGTTGGCCAATAATATTTCGATCTTGATCAACAATTGGACCTTCTTCACTACCCAATCTTTCACGTAGCCAACCAGCGTTATCACCGCTTGGTACAAAACAGATGTCATGGCTATCAGGTTTATTTGCTACCGCCAAACCTTTTGCCTCTGCCTCTTTTCGGATATCAACTTTTTCAGTGTCACCTAGTGGGAAATATGCTCCTTGCAATTGTTCTCTGGTTAAAACTGCAAGTACATAAGATTGATCTTTGCTCATATCAATCGCGCGATGCAAAGTTCGTTCTCCATCTAAAGCGCGCATGTTTGCATAATGACCGGTAACAACTCCATCAAAACCCATTGCTTTTGCGCGATCTAAAACCGCAGCAAATTTAATTTTTTCGTTACAACGTAAACATGGGTTTGGGGTACGGCCTGCAGAATATTCTGATAAGAAATTCTCAACTACCCCTGCATGAAATTCTTCGGCCATATCCCATATGTAAAAAGGAATACCGATTACATCTGCAGCTCTTCTGGCATCATGTGAATCTTCAATTGTGCAACAACCGCGCGCACCTGAGCGATATTTCTGAGGATTGGAAGCTAACGCCAAGTGAACGCCAACTACTTGATGGCCAGCCTCTACTGCTCTACTTGCTGCTACTGCCGAATCAACCCCACCTGACATTGCTGCGATCAACTTCATTTTGCTAACCGAGCCTTTTCAACTACGCCAGGCAATACTTCTAATACTCGTTTTATATCCGCTTCTGTACTTTGCGCGCCAAGTGAAAGTCTTAAAGTTCCGATTGCTTCATCTTCAGTGCGTCCCAATGCAATTAATACATGACTTGGCCGATGAACTCCGGCGCTACACGCAGACCCCGTTGAACAGGCTATTCCCTCCATGTCCATCAGTAGTAGAAGAGTTTCACCTTTAGTGCCTGGAAAAGAGACGTTAACAATTCCTGGTAATGCATTTTTTGGTGTATTGATTAATGCATTAGGAATTGAATTTTTTATCCCAGTTATCAATTGATCGCGTAAGGCTGAAACAGCATCAGTTGGATATGATGTTAATGCTGCCGCGAATGCACATATGGCTGGAGCATTTAATGTGCCACTTCTGATTTCTCGTTCTTGACCGCCACCGTGAAGCAGCGCCGGTATATCGAAACCACGTTTTAAAACGAGTGCGCCTACGCCCACAGGGCCGCCTACTTTATGTGCACTTAATGTTAGTGCAGTTAATCCTTTGAATGAGACCGGAACTTTTACAAGGGATTGCACAGCGTCGCAATGCACTGGAATATTTCCGGCAATCTTTAATACCTCATCAATTGGTTGTAGCGCACCGATTTCATTATTTGAATGCATAACTGAGATAAGTGCAATCTCGTGACCACGTTTTGAAACTAAATCTTTCAAGAAATCTAAATTGACTATGCCGTCGCTGGTGATTGGTATCTGAATTAATTCAGCACCCTCTTTTTCAACTAACCACTCGGCTGGTTCTAGAACTGCTTTATGTTCGAAACTGGAAATTACTACGACTTTTTTTCCGTTCTTCTGTTCTTTCCAAAAAAGCCCTTTAATCGCCAGATTATCCGCTTCGGTGCCGGATCCGGTAAAAATTACTTCGCTGGGTGCACAATTTATAAAGTTAGCAATCTTTTCACGAGCTTCTTCCAGGGCACGTCTTTGTTCTCTACCAAAGTTATGCAATGAAGATGGATTACCAATTTGCTGCAATTGTTTGTTGAATTCAGCAAGGGCAATTTCAGAGATAGGCGTTGTCGCCGCATGATCTAAGTAGATTGCCACTGCGACATTCTACTTGCGTGCGTTTATTAGCTCGCTCGCCTTCGTAAGTACGCTCGCTAAATCACCCACGATGCCAAAATCTGCTATTTCAAATAGTGGCGCTTCGGGGTCCTTATTAATTACGACAATAGTTTTAGATGTCTGCATGCCAGCCTTGTGCTGAATCGCTCCAGAGATTCCGCATGCCACGTAAAGATCAGGACTTACGCTCTTACCAGTTTGGCCAACCTGCATATCGTGGCTACACCAGCCAGCATCTACCGCTGCACGTGAAGCTCCGATTGCAGCGCCAAGAGAGTCAGCAAACTTTTCAACAGCTGACCAATCTCCATCTATTCCTCTTCCACCAGAGACCACAATTTTTGCCTCTGCTAATTCTGGTCTCGCGCCTTTTACCTTTGGCTTAACAGTTTTGATAGTTACCAAAGAATTATCATCACCATCTAACTTAATAGTTTCTGGTATTTCGTTAGCTGGTTCTACTGAATTTGGGCGCAAAGTTATTACTGGAATTCCTCGATTTACCTTTGCTTTTACGGTGTAACTGCCACCGAAGTTAGATTGTGTAGTGACAAAATTGCTATCTACTGCAATTGCATCTGTGATTATTCCCGAATCTAATGCAATCGCGATACGAGCAGCAAATTCTTTGCCATCCATCGTTGCTGCAACAAAAACTGCGTCAAAGCTATTATTTTTTGCATATTCAGCAACAGCTTTAGCAGATTTAGATTCAACTACTACGGCATCGCCTGCAGCGGCAACTAATTCTGCTGTAACTTTTGCGTTATCTGCTACGACTAGCACTTTCCTCATATCAATTTCCTTTCAGCTAGGAAATTGACTAATTTCTCTGCAGCGCTTCCATCGTCTTCTATTTTTTGACCAGCGGCTTTTGGAGGTCTGGCATTAGCTTCCACAACTTCAGTTCCGGATTTAGCGCTACCAGTAATAGTAGATATCTCTTTCTTCTTAGCCGCCATGATGCCTTTGAAAGATGGATATCTTGGTTCATTTATTTTCTCTACAACCGAAATTACAGCCGGGAAATTTGCTTCCATTTCAACTTCGCCAGTATCGGTTATTCGATTTATAGAAATTTTCTTACTTGTTGGATCGACAGAAACCTTATTTGCAAAAGTTAATTGTGCATGCCCAAGTCGTGCGCTGATCATCGCTGGAACAATGCTCATTCGAGCATCGGTACTTTCAACTCCACTAATTACAAAGTCGTAGCCACCATCTGAAATTGCCTTTGCTAAAACTTCTGAAGTTGCCATCGCATCGGCACCAGCAAGTGATGGATCGGTAATCACTATTGCGTTTGTGGCGCCCATCGATAAACCTTTACGAACCGCTTCCTGTGCACGAGTTGGCCCCATCGAAATTAGAGTGATTGTGTGTTCGCCACCGTCATCAGTGGTTCCGCCATTTGCTTCACAAATTCGAAGTGCCTCTTCGATTGCATATTCATCTAGAT
>JALRDT010000104.1 GCA_023262125.1 Candidatus Nanopelagicaceae bacterium
CGCTGCGTCGATCTCTTCGAACGGTGTAGATAATTCCTACAAAACCAAGTGCAGCTCCAACTACGCAGGTCCAAATAAATTTAGATTCTGCATCTATTAGCAGACCGATGATTCCAGCAACAATCCAAGCAATTATGCCTGTAATTATTAGCGATACCATCTTTGTTTTCATGTGATGAGTGTATTCTCATCTCAATGTTTTCGAAAATAAGCCCTGATGGAAACTGGAGAGCCCTTCGCCATCGCAATTTTCGAATCCTCTATGCTGCAAGCGTTTTAACAAATATCGGAACTTGGGCACAACGTATTGCTCAAGATTGGTTGGTACTCGAACTTACAAATAACAACGGCACATATCTTGGCATCGTCACTGCGTTGCAATTCTTGCCGGTAATGCTTTTAAGTATGCAAGGTGGGGTTTTAGCGGACAAAGTTGATAAGCGAAAAGCGCTGATTATCACCAATTTTGGTAGTGGAATAACTGCGCTTTTACTTGGCTTACTCGTGATCACTGATGTAGTCACCATGAATTACATTTATGTCCTAGCAATATTGTTAGGTGTATTCAGCGCAATTGATGCGCCATTTAGATCTAGTTTTATTATCGAGGTAGTTGGTAAAAATGATCTAACAAATGCCATGAGTTTAAATAGCGCAAATTTTCACTTTGGCCGCCTGGTCGGACCAGCAATTTCTGGCTTTCTAATTGCTGGATTCGGAACTGGCCCATCATTCATAATCAACGGTATTTCATTTATTGTAATTATGTTTACCTTTATGGCAGTAAGGCAGCACGAACTGCATTTGCCGGAGAAAGAGAAAACTGCGGGTACCCTTAAGGAAGCCTTTGCTTACATAAAAAAGCGTCCTGATCTGCAGATGATTATGCTTACTATTTTCTTTGCAGCAAATTTTGGATTAAATGCACAGATTTTTAATGCATTAATGGCGACAAAAGAATTCGATCGAGGTGCTGCTTCCTACGGAATTTTAGGAACCGCCATGGGCATCGGAACTTTAACTGGCGCTTTATATTCAGCTCGTAGAGATCGAACTGGAAAGCCACTTTTTGTTTCATTAGCTGCAATGAATTTTTCAATCTGGGTAGTGGCTCTAGCCATAGCGCCAACTTATGAAATTTATTTGCTATTGCTTCCAATTAATGGATTCAGTGCATTAACCACAATGATTGCTGCCAATACTTACATTCAAGCAAACTCAGATCACGCTATTAGAGGTCGGGTAATGGGCATTTATATGTTTATATTCATGGGAGGAACTCCGATAGGTTCTCCGATTATTGGATTTACCGCCGAACATTTAGGTCCAAGAATCACGATTGCAGGGTGTGCGCTGATCACATTTGGCGCTGCGCTCTTTGCCTTTATGAAATACCGAAAAATAGCGGTAATTCCCGCAGATATTACAGTGTCGTCAGTGCTTCGGAACTAACTTTTTGCACAGCCATATAAGAGATTGCAATATAAACAGGCACAATTAAATATGCCCTAGAAATTCCAATGTAATCGCCTATAAATGCCAGCAAGAATGGGGCAGAAGCAATAGCAATTCCAGCTGCATAGGCGGAATAGCCCATAGCTAAATCCGGTCGATTATCACTAAGCCGAATCAATCTAATTGAAATCATTGCAAATTGTCCGCTGATGCCTAAACCAATAAATAATAGAAGCAGAATTGAAATTGTTAAATTATGTGACAACCAGAATGCAGCAAAAGATGTCATCTGTAAAACCAGAAATATTTTTACACGATTATCAACTGAGAATTGCTTTAACACTACGGGACCAAACCAGCGGCCTAAACCCATTCCTGTGCCAAGAGTGGCAATACATAAAATGGATATAGCCGCATCAGCGCCAGTTCTGTCTATAATTAAAGTTGCGGCCCAAAATGCTGTGGCAAATTCTGATGAGATAGAGGCATAGAAACCAATCCAAGCAATCCAATATTGTCTACTTAATTTTCCAACTTGTTTAGGTACATCATGGTCATGAGATCTTTCAATTTTATTTCGGCCAAGAATGTAAACCAAGATCACCATTGGGACGCAAGCCAGCAAACCTAGTCGCCAAGAGATGCCATAGAAAGCTAAAGTGCCAACAATTACAGTTCCGAAAACATAACCTGCTGAATTAACTCCGTTCATTTGAGAGATAGCTAAATCAGAATTCTTAGGATAATGATGGGATAATTGCGTGATTGCATTATTAATTGTTATGGCAAAACCGGTGCTTAAGAAGAGTGTTGCAGGGAGAGTGACGGAAACAGAATTTCCGGCAGCAAATATCGGAACTCCAAGTGCGAAAATAGTTAAACCTAACCAGGCTGAATTCTTACGGCCAAACTTATGAACCAAACTAGTTTGCAGCGCGCCAGCGATTATTGAAGCAAGCCCCATCATGGTTCCGTGTAAGCCCGCAATTGTGAGCGAAGTGTTCTGCTCTTCTCGTAACAATGGTTGAGCCGGACCAAAACCACCTAGAAAGAGATTAAGTATCGTGACTTGGCTGGTAATAATCCAGAAAGTTGAATCACGATGTAATTTGTTCAATTAAAGTCTTTCAACAACATATTCAATTGACTTAGTCAAACTTTCAATATCTGAAGGATCAATAGCCGGGAACATACCGATTCGTAGTTGATTCTTACCAAGTTTTCTATATGGTTCTGTAT
>JALRDT010000105.1 GCA_023262125.1 Candidatus Nanopelagicaceae bacterium
CGAAAATAAATCCTTGGTAGCAGTCGATACCATGATGATTGAAGAGGTAAACGGAATTCGTCGCTTCACATACGAAGCTAAATTTAACTTTAAAGGTATCGCCAAAATTGCTGCACCTTTCTTAAAGAAAGCTTTTGCAAAACTTGCAGCTGATGCCGAAACCGGGCTGCGAAAGGTTCTTTAAATGAGCGAATACATATCCGGCGCCTGCAATATCGGGCCGGCAGAAATCAAACGACGAAAACAAGGTGCGTTAATTGGCGCAATTCTCTTTGCAATTACTTCCTTTACCTTTGCAATCACTGATGCTCCAAGAGCTACTCGATTACTTGTTTTTATACCAGCGCTACTTTTCTCTGTCGGTTTAATTCAATCACGTAGAAAATTCTGTGTCGCTTATGGTTTTCTAGGCGTATTTAACTTTGAAAAAACAGGCGATGTTCGCAAAATTACCGTTAATCAAGATTTAGCTAATGATCGTAAGTATGCAGTAAAACTGCTGCTGCAGTCCGTGTTTGCAGCAGCAGTCCTAACTGCTTTAGTTACGCTTGCGTAGCAAGCGCTAACTCTGGCTTCAACCAAACTCTCGTTTTCTTTTTGATTGTTCGGTTGCTAATAACTTTTCCACTCTCATTCCAACGTCGATGATTTTCTATTGTTATTTCATCTGTATACGTTGAGCTCTTTAATTTGAAAGAAATGACAGTGTTCTGGATTTTACTTAACATTTTCCGCTGCCTTTCTGAAACTAGCCACAATTGAGATGGTGATGACTGAAGCGATTATTGCTAGAGAAATCCAGGTAGGAATCTTGAAAAGTGCGTGGCTAACAATCATTTTGACGCCCACCCAGACCAAAATTATTGATAAACCTTCCTTAAGATATTTGAACTTATCCATTAGGTCGGCAATCAAGAAATACATCGAACGCAATCCGAGAATTGCTAATGCGTTACTTGCAAAGACAATAAATGGCTCTTCAGTAACAGCGAAAATTGCTGGTATTGAATCAACTGCAAATACCAAGTCCATAAATTCTACCATTACCAAAACTAGGAATAGTGGTGTGAAGTAACGAACTCCGTTCTTTATCACAGTAAAGTTTTCATTTTCGATTGAATCAGTGACTCGAACTTTCTTTCGTAACCAGGCATAGAATTTAGATTTATCTAAATTAAAGTGTTCATTACGATGTTTGAACATTTTAAATCCGGTATAGATCAGGAAAGCGCCGAAGATATAAAGAATCCATGCGAACTCTTTTATCAATGCACTGCCGGCAATAATCATTACTGAGCGCATCGCGAGCGCTCCAATCACACCAAGAAATAACACTCTGTGTTGATAACGTTTTGGGACAGCAAATGCAGTAAATAAAAGTCCCCAAACAAATACGTTATCGATTGCAAGTGATTTCTCGATTACATATCCGCTTAGGTATTGCAATCCAAATTCAGAACCATATTGGGCCCAGATAATTGCAGCGACTCCAAGTCCGCAGGCAATCCAGATTGCAGACCAGATTGCGGCCTCTTTAAATTTGATCTCTTGATGCGATCGATGTAGAAATAAATCAAGAATCAGCATTGCAAAAACAAATGCCAATAAAAGTGACCAGGTGGTAATTGATACGTTCATAGCTCTCCTTGTGTAGTTACTACACAAGGTCTCCGCCGCCGAATATTTCGGCCTGAACACCGGTTGCAACTTTCGCAACGTATTGACGATGTCTCAGCAGTTGGGGTACTCCCCTTGATGGGGCATATTCTGCACAATCGAAAGTCAGAAATCAAAATCACCGCGCAAGGCGTGCGCGGTTTAGCCTCTTTAGCCCTTACTTTTTGGGAAACTAGCGCCTATAGAAAACCTATAGAAAGACCCAAATACACCAAATGGAGGGTTTTAATGGCTTCAAGGCAGCTACTCGAAATCGGAAGTGAACGTCAAGCTTCCTTAAAACGCTACAACTTAATTGCGGGGCTATTTCACGCGATTCAGGCAATTGCGATCTTGGCGCTTTCAAATGGTTTCTCTTTACCTATACATATTAATTACCTGCAAGGCCCGCCAATTCCTGGCACAAAGTTTGAACAAGTTCCTGTTTTTGATTTTCCAGTGGCAATAGGTGTCGCTTCATTCTCTATTCTTAGCGCGATTGCTCATTTCTACGTAAGTGGACCTGGATATACAAAATATATAGATGGTTTAAGAAATAAGCGCAATTATTTCCGTTGGCTTGAGTACTCAATCTCTTCCACATTGATGATTATTTTGATCTCTCTACTAAATGCAGTTTGGGATGTCATCGCGTTAATTGCGATTGCGGGTGTAAATGTCTCAATGATTCTCTTTGGATGGTTGCAGGAGAAATATGAAGAGCCTGGCACCGGATCGCTACTTCCATTCTGGTTTGGTTGTATTGCTGGCGCATTCCCTTGGATTGCAATGTTCTGGTTACTGGTTTCACCGGGTAGCTCATCAGGCGCAACTGCACCAGCGTTTGTGTACGGAATTGTAATTTCATTATTTGCACTCTTTAATTGCTTTGCGATTGTCCAATGGCTTCAATACAAACAAATTGGTAAATGGGCAGATTATTTAGCGGGAGAGAAGACTTACATTACTCTTTCATTTGTAGCTAAATCGTTGCTTGCCTGGCAGATCTTTGGTGGAACACTTATTTCGTGAGTAATGCTTTATTTAAAGAGGTGTTAAAGAAGTTTCCAAAAGAGCAGCAAGTTGCTCTTTTGGAAACCATCGAAAGTGCAGAAAAACTATTTCCGCATTCTGAACGAGTGATCGCATGGGGCATGCCTACATTAAGAATCGGTGAAGATAATTTGTGCCATGTAATGGGATTTAAAAGCCATAACAGCTTATTTCCATCCTCTGGCTCTATCGCCTCTCAACTAAAAAAAGACTTAGCTAAATTTAAAGTCTCAAAAGGCACCATCCAATTTGAGGCAGAAAAAGCCTTCCCGAAACCCTTACTTAAAAAAGTTTTATTGGCGCGACTTGATCAAATAAATGGTTCTTATCCAAAAAAGAACGGTCTATTTATTGAGTATTACAAAAATGGCGGAATTAAAGCTAAAGGGAAATTTAAAGGTGCAAAGATGCATAACAAATGGGAATTCTTCCGCCAAGATGGTTCACTGATGCGCACCGGGGAATTTAACAATGGAGAACAATGTGGCACCTGGGTCACATATGATGCCAAAGGCAAGAAAGTAAAAGAGACGAAATTTAAATGAGGTTTTTGGCATTAATGGGTTCGGGCGAGAACAGTCCAATTATGGTTACGCCGCACCAAAAAATAATTAAAGCAACTGGTAAAGATTTAAATCCAATTAATTTAAGTACTCCTTATGGTTTCCAAGAGAATAAAAACGAACTAAGTGCGAAAATCGAAAAATATTTTGAAGTTAACGTGGGTACTAAAATCACTACCAGCGAAGATATTGAAGGAGATTTAGCTAAAGCTAATTGGGTTTTTGCTGGCCCTGGTAGCCCCACATATACATTGCGAAATTGGCAGAAATCCGGAACTCATAACGCACTACAACAAGTTTTAGATCGCGGGTCAGTGGTACTGGCATCCGCTGCTGCTATGTCAATTGGTGCAAAAGTGATGCCTGTTTATGAGATGTATAAAGTTGGCGATGATCCTTATTGGATTGATGGAATCAATTTATTAGAGAGTGCAACTGGAATCAGAGCGGCAGTAATTGCTCATTACAACAATGCTCAAGGCGGCACTCACGACACTCGCTTCTGTTTTGCTGGCGAAAAGCGAATGAAGGTATTAGAAGAGCTATTGCCGGCTGATACTGCAATTTTAGGCATTGACGAACACACCGGTATCGCATTTAATTTAGATGATGGCAATGCTGAAGTTTTTGGTAAAGGTGTAATAACATTTAAAACCAAGGGTGAAACCAAGACTTTTGCCGGGAAAGAAACCTTAAATTTTAGCGATTTGAAAATCTGACCATGAAAGCGCTCAAATATTTGATCCCGCTATCAATTCTTTCGCTCATTTTTAATGCTGCAATTCTTTTTTCGGTAACTTTAAATTTAGATTGGGTCCGTACTCGCGCAGCAGGTGGGCAATATGAAAACTTTCCAATTGGAATACGTTTTGTCGATTTCCTAATGGGCATTTTCATGCTTTTTCTAATTGCGATGTTATGGAACTACCGTGAAAAACCAATGGATGAAAAAGGTCCCGTGGTTACAAGAATTATCGGATACACATTTTTTATTAGTATGTTTTTTCAAATTGCATCTAGATCGATGGATGAGCGTTGGAATGCGATTCCCGCTGGAATTTTGGCAGTTACATTTATTGCGCTTTCAAGACGTGAAAGCAGCCGTTAATTAATTTAATTGGAAATTAAGTGGAGACTAGGGGAATCGAACCCCTAACCCCCTGCTTGCAAAGCAGGTGCTCTACCAATTGAGCTAAGTCCCCGTCGAAACGAGCTATTAAATTTTCTCTTCCTTGCTTGGTGGGCCTAGGTGGACTTGAACCACCGACCTCTTCCTTATCAGGGAAGCGCTCTAACCAGGCTGAGCTATAGGCCCAAGCAAGGAAGCAAAATCTACCTTGTTAGGGTTTTAAGCCCAAATCGCGGTTTAAGCGGGCGTAACCGTATCAGCATCTTCGCCGTTTTTGGTAACTGACAAGAGTGTTACACCCTCATCAAGATTTACTAAACGCACACCCATGCTGTCACGGCCAGTCTGTCGAATCTCTGCAGCATCAGTGCGCATCACTGATCCATTAGAAGTAATCGCCAGAATCTCATCTTTGTCGCTAATAACTAGTGCACCAACTAATCCACCGCGATCTTCATTTACTTTGGCGGCTTTAATTCCAATTCCACCGCGATTTTGAATTCGATATTCATCAAGTGGTGATTTCTTACCGAATCCACCATCCGTTGCTGTAAATACATAGAGATTTTGATCTGAATCATTAACTCGAGCCATTGCTAATAATTCATCGCCGCTTCGGAATTTCATACCGATAACACCAGTTGCACTTCTGCCCATCGAACGAATGGAATCGTTATTTGCAGCAAAACGTAATGACATTCCTTTTCTAGAAACTAAAAGTAATTCATCTTTATCTGTTGCAAGTGTTGCGCCAACAACTTCATCGCCTTCGCGAAGTGAGATTGCAATCAAGCCGCCGGTACGTGGAGAGTCATACTCAATAAGTGGTGATTTCTTAACTAATCCTGATTTAGTTGCTAAAACTAAATATGGAGCAGTGTTGTAATCTTTAATTGATAACACTGCCGCAATCTGCTCATCAGGTTTGAAAGCCATTAAGTTTGCAACATGTTGGCCACGCGCATCGCGACCGGCATCTGGTAGTTCGTGAACTTTGGCGCGATATACACGACCTTTATTGGTAAAGAACAACAACCAATCATGTGTTGATGCAACAAAGAAATGATTAACTACGTCATCTTGTTTTAGTGATGCGCCTTTAACACCTTTACCGCCACGTCGCTGGCTGCGATAAAGCTCCGCGCGAGTACGTTTTGAGTAACCACCGCGGGTTACGGTTACGACTACGTCTTGATCTGGAATTAAATCTTCTGCGCTGAAATCGCCTTCGGCGGCAACGATTTGAGTGCGGCGATCATCACCATATTTGGTTACGGTCTCATTTAGCTCTTGCTTGATGATTTCACGTTGTTTTTCAACGCTACCTAAGATGATATTTAGTTCGTTGATTTCCGACATTAATTGGTCATATTCGTCGTTGATCTTCTGACGTTCTAGTGCAGCCAAGCGGCGCAACTGCATATCCAAAATTGCATTTGCTTGGATTTCATCAACATCTAGTAGTTTCATCAAACCTTCGCGAGCTTCTTCGGAAGTTTTTGATGCTCGGATTAACGCAATTACTGCATCTAGAGCATCGAGCGCTTTTAAGTAGCCGCGCAAAATATGTGCACGTCGCTCTTTCTCTGCCAAACGGAATTTAGAGCGGCGAACAATTACTTCAATTTGGTGTTCGATGTAATAACGAACAAATTCATCTAAACGAAGTGTACGCGGCACTCCATCTACAAGCGCCAACATATTCGCGCCGAAAGTATCTTGCAATTGAGTGTGCTTATAGAGGTTGTTAAGAACCACTTTTGCGATTGCACCAGATTGCAAAACAATAACTAAACGTTGTCCAAGACGTTCATTTCCTTCGTCGCGAACATCAGCGATGCCTTTGATTTTGCCATCTTTAACTAGCTCTGCAATCTTCAAAGCTAAATTATCTGGGTTCACTTGATATGGCAGTTCGGTAACAACTAAACAGGTGCGTTTATTAATCTCTTCAACATTAACAACTGCGCGCATTGTGATCGATCCACGACCAGTGCGATATGCCTCTTCGATACCGGTGCGTCCAACAATTAGTGCGCGGGTTGGAAAATCTGGACCTTTAACTACTTTTAATAACTCTGCTAGTAATTCTTCGGCTGTTGCTTCTGGGTGTTCGAGCGCCCAAGTAACACCTTCGGCAATCTCTTTTAAATTATGTGGTGGAATATTGGTAGCCATTCCAACTGCGATACCAGCTGATCCATTAACTAAAAGGTTTGGAAAGCGTGATGGTAAAACAGTCGGCTCTTGCGATCGGCCATCGTAATTTGGAACAAAATTAACAGTATCTTCATCGATATCGCGCATCATCTCCATGGCAATCGGAGAGAGCCTTGCTTCGGTGTAACGCATTGCCGCAGCTGGATCATTACCTGGGCTACCAAAGTTTCCGTTTCCATCTACCAACGGATAACGAAGTGACCATGGCTGCGCTAAACGAACAACAGTGTCATAAATAGCAGTATCGCCATGTGGGTGGTAATTACCCATTACATCTCCAACAATTCGAGATGATTTGTAATAACCCTTATCTGGGCGATACCCAGCGTCATACATTGCATATAAAACTCGGCGGTGTACCGGTTTTAAACCATCTCTTATATCAGGAAGTGCTCG
>JALRDT010000039.1 GCA_023262125.1 Candidatus Nanopelagicaceae bacterium
TGGTCTGGAGTCGGAATTATTGGCGCCGCAATTGGAGGATACGTATTTTTCAATCAAGAAATAAGTAAGGTTTCTATGCTTGGCATGGCAATAATTATCGTAGGCGTTGTTGTAATGAACCTTGGAGGAGCTAGTCACTAAGTTAACCCATCCAGAATTCCTAAATTGTAAATATTTAACCACAGTCAAAGATTTCAATTACACTTTAACAATGGCAGAGAAAAAAGTAATGGGTCCGGCTTCATATTTTCCTTCTATAGAGAAGAAGTATGGAAAGCCAATTGAATATTGGATGAAGGAGCTTAAGAAAGTTTCAAAATTAGCTCATATGGAACAAGTTGCGCATTTGAAAGAGAAATTTGAATTAGGTCACGGCCACGCAAATGCTTTAGTTGCGTATTTCCGAAAGAAACAAGGCTTATAGTTTCAAACTAATTTTGGTTTTGCTTTAATTTCTGAAGGTGCAATTCGGTTTGCTTTAAAGGCATTTGCATTTGAACTACTTGGGTAACCAATAGCAACTCCGCACAACAGTCGATAATTTTTTGGAATATCAAATTCTTTTCGAACGACATCATCCCAAATTCCTACTGCGCCTTGCGGACATGTACCTAAACCATGGCCATGGGCAGAGAGAATTAAATTCTCCATCATCAAACCTGCATCGTTGGCTGCATAAATACCTAAACTCTTGTGTACATAAACAAATAATTCCGTTGGAGCGCCAAAGAATTTGTAGTTTGCAGCCCACCAATTATCTCTAGCTTCACGATCTTCTCTCTTGATTCCGTAGTGTCCGTAAAGATCGGCACCAAGTCTCATGGCTCTAGGCTTTAAATCTTTTGAATATGGCTTGCTAATTATGCGATTGCTCGTAGGCAATCCATATCTAGTAATAAGTAGCCTTATTTTCCCAAGGATTCCAGATTTTAATTGCTTTGATAAATACTCCCAGCGCTTTTGAAATTCCGCGCTGATTCGTTCTCTAACTTCGCCTTCAGCTACAGCAATCATAAATGGTCGAGTATTTGACCAGCTTGGTGCGGTAAGTGCATCAGTTAATACCTTTTGCAAGAGCTCTTGTGGTATCGGAGTAGGTAAGAAATCGCGAGTACTCCGACGAGATGCTAAGAAATCTGAGATTTCTTGACCTGAAAGGCGTTGCTCCATATCTGGAGTCTACGATTAAATGTAGAAAATATCTGAATCGTTGGTCTTTTTGACGTCTTCAATTACAACACTGTTATAAGAAACCCGCGCATCATCAGCGATATTGACTGGGCCAAGAATTTTTGCACCAGCGCCGATAATTACTCGATTTCCAATAGTTGGATGACGTTTACCAGTTGCAAAACGTCTAGCACCTAAAGTTACGTTGTGATAGAGCATGACATCGTCACCGATTTCAGCTGTTTCACCAATTACAACGCCGATGCCGTGATCTATAAAGAAGCGGCGTCCGATAGTGGCACCTGGGTGAATTTCAATTCCGGTTCTACGACGTGCTCTGTTTGAAAACATTCTTGCTAAAAGTTTAATATTTCTATTCCAAAGCCAATGCGAAATTCGATAATTCCAAACCGCGTGAACGCCTGGATATGTCAGGAAAACCTCTAACTTATTGCGCGCCGCAGGGTCGCGTTTTAAAGCAGTTTCGAGATCTTCTTTAATAGTTTTAAACACTTAGAGATTTTAATCCATTAAGTCTTGGTAAAGCACAGTTGATAGATAACGCTCACCAAATGAAGGAATAATCACAACAATGATTTTTCCTGCAAATTCAGGTCGCTTAGCAATTTGAACCGCGCCCCAAAGAGCCGCGCCAGAAGAGATTCCAACTAATAGTCCCTCTTCTTTTGCTGCGCGACGCGCGTAATTAATTGCTTCATCACTTGGAGCATCAAGAACTTCGTCATACACCTTTGTATCGAGAATTGGTGGGACGAAGTTTGGACCAATACCTTGGATTGGGTGACCTGAAGGAGATCCGCCATTGAGAATTGGTGATGCAGCTGGTTCAACTGCAAAAACTTTTACATCAGGATTCTTCTCTTTAAGAACTTGTCCAATACCGGTAATTGTTCCACCAGTTCCAATGCCTGCAACTAGCGCAGCAACTTTTCCATCTGTATCATTCCAAATTTCTTGAGCAGTGGTCTTACGATGAATCTCTGGGTTTGCAGCATTCTCAAATTGACGAACCAATACAGCGCCATCTTTTGCGCCAAGTTCCTCTGCTTTAGCAACAGCGCCTTTCATACCTTCCGCAGCAGGAGTCAAAACTAATTCTGCGCCAAATGCGCGTAGCAAAGCGCGACGTTCCTTTGACATTGAATCAGGCATAGTAAGAATTGTTTTGTAACCACGTGCAGCACCAACCATTGCAAGTGCGATTCCAGTATTTCCAGAAGTTGCTTCAACAATTGTGCCGCCTGGCTTCAATGCACCTGCTGCTTCCGCAGCATCCACCATTGCAATACCGATACGATCTTTAACAGTGCTTGTTGGATTATAAAATTCAAGCTTTGCATAAACTTCTGCAGCAGCTCCATCAGTTACATGATTAATTCGAACTAGCGGAGTATTGCCAACAATCTTTGTAATATCGGAATGGACCTTCATTTTTGCTCCTTATTTGAAGAATGGGGGAATTTTAGAGAAGTAGCCCAAAAAAGACTAAACGCGAATTTCTTGCAAATAGGAAGTAGTTGTAATTAGTTATAAACTTAACCCATGCTAAATCAAATCGAAACTCAAGTAGAAATTTCACTAGAAAATCGCAATCGCGCGACAGTCTTATTCCGATTCTTTTTGAGTTTGCCAGTGTTTCTATTCATTTATCTCTTTGGGCAAATGGCTGAAAGTGAGTGGGGAACCTTGGTTCTTGCAGCTCCGGTAGCGGCTGCATTGGTTGCTAGAAATATCTACCCAAGCTGGCTTTTGACTTTCAATCATGCAGTAATGGAATTTGGCACACGATTTGCTGCTTACTTTTTCTTGCTTACAGATGAATACCCAACTTTCGAGCGAAATTCTAAAGTGGCTGTGATCTTCCCAGACGTGGAAGGTGGCAAGAAATTAAATCGCTGGCTACCGCTGGTTAAGTGGTTTCTAGCTATTCCACTTTACTTAGTCGGTCTTTTCTACATGGCACTAACATTTATCGCAACGGTGCTTGCTTGGGCATTGACATCTTTAACTGGTTCTTACCCAGCATGGGCCGGAGAAATAACTTTAAATACAATTCGATATTGGAATCGTGTTTATGGATACGCAATTGCCCTAGTTACAGATAAATATCCAAGCTTTTCTCTTAACTGATGACTATTACCTTTGGCCTCGATACTTTCGGGGATATGCAGTCTGATGATCAAGGTAATCCAATTACAGCTGCTCAAACCATCAGAAATTTAGTAGAGCAAGCAGTATTTGCTGATCAATTAGGAATTAATCATTTTAATATTGGTGAACACCATCGCGATGATTTTGCAGTTTCAGCACCAGATTCGGTGCTTGCAGGAATTGCGACACGTACTAAGCAAATTACCTTGGGTTCTGGAGTCACGGTTTTATCAAGCGATGATCCAGTACGTGTTTTCCAGAGATTTTCCACTGTAGATGCGTTATCAAATGGTCGTGCGGAAATTACGGCTGGCCGCGGATCATTTATTGAATCATTTCCGCTATTTGGATATGACTTACAAGATTACGGAAATTTGTTTGAAGAAAAGCTAGAGCTATTAGTTGAATTGCTTAAGGAGAGACCGGTTACCTGGTCAGGCGAACTTAGAGCCCTACTTGTAAATCAAGAGGTTTACCCAAAGAGTGAAAGTGGCGCGATTCCATTACGTGTTGGTGTCGGTGGCACTCCAGAATCAGTAGTGAGAGCAGCCCGCCTAAATCTTCATTTAGCGTTAGCGATTATTGGTGGAGATCCAGCTCGCTTTGCACCATTTGCAAAGCTCTATCATCAATCAATGTCTGAATTTGGATATAAATCAAAGAGCATTTCAATCCATTCACCTGGATTTGTGGCAGAAACTGACGAAGAGGCAATCGAGACACATTGGCCAAATCATTTTGCCATGTTTGGACGTATCGGCCGCGAAAGAGGCTGGGCACCGATGACTAAAGATCATTTCTTGCAAGAAGTTCAATATGGCTCGCTATATGTAGGCTCGCCTGAAACTGTTGCAAAGAAAATAGCGTATGCCGTTAAGTCAGTTGGAGCGAATCGTTTTGATTTTAAATATGCAAATGGACCGCAAACTCAGTCACAATTAATGAAATGTCTAGAACTTTATGGAACTAAAGTCATTCCGATTGTGCGTGATTTGTTGGCTTAATGTGCTTTCGCCAGTCAATCCTAGAAATCAGATAAATAATTCCAATTGAAAATAATTGGAGCGCCCAAGCATAAGGTGATTTAAAAGCGTTGCTTATTACATCACCTAAATCAGTGGCCTTTATTTGAGAAGCAGAAGTTGCGTAAAAGGTATATGTAAATATGCGTCCAGAAAAGAAAGCTAAAGTTAATCTTTTAAGATTCATTTGCATTAACCCTGCTGCTTCAAAAAGCTGTGCTGAAGGCAGGGGAGAGACAATAAATAGTGCCAATGTCCCGTATTTTCTTTTGTTATCAGTTTCTAAAACTTGACCTGCGTCATAAAGATTTTTTCGAGCTTTCTCGGGAATGTAGTTTCGTAAAGCACGCGTGGCCAGAGCTAATAAATATCTACCTAGCCCAGCCGCCAACGCACCAATAAGCACTACAGCTGCCGTATTTAATTCATGGGTAATAATGAAATACACAAGAATTGACCAAGTAGGTGGTGCAAACATCGGCGCTAAATTGCAAGCAAATACCACCAACCCCAGGCTAATTAAGTTCATAAATTTGATCTAATTTAGGAACTTGCGCATTCCAATTGAGTTTATTGTGAATCAAATTAGCAAAACTTTCAGCAGAGCTGGATTCTCCATGAACTGCATATACGCAATTTGGAGTGGAATCGGCACTTCTAAACCATTTAATTAATTCTTCGCTATCAGCGTGCACTGAAAACTCTTCTATCTGAACTATTTCAGCGTTTACATCAACAAATTTGCCATACATTTTTATAGTTTTGGCACCAGATAATAAATATTGGCCTCGAGTACCTGCTGCCTGATAACCGACGAGCAGAACGGAATTATTGGGGTTCGGCAACATATGTTCGAGATGATGCACAACACGACCACCAGTGGCCATTCCGCTTGCAGAAATAATTATTGAAGGCTGATTAATGTCATTAATTGCTTTAGATGCTTCAACCGTGGTTGCTTCATTTAATGTTCCCGGATCAAAAGGGTCTTCACTGAGATTAAAAAGCTCTGGGCGAATTTCGGGAGATTTTGAATTTATTGCGTCTCTATAATGATTAAGGGCGGAAAGTGCCATTGGAGAATCGACATAAATTGGTAAATTTGGGATCTTCTTAGTTTTAATCAACTTCTTTAATGTCATCAACATAATTTCAGTGCGATCTACGGCAAAAGCTGGAATCAAAATATTGCCATGTCGCTTGATAGTGCGATTAATCGCATCAGCCAAAGAGTCATCGGTCTTAGGGTGTGTGCGATCACCGTAAGTTGATTCGGTTACCAAAGCTGAAATAGCACCTTTCGGAATTAAGTCAGGATTGGTAAGCACCATGTGATTACCGCGTCCAATATCTCCAGTGAATACGACTCTCTTGCCTTCCACGGTTAGATCGACAAAAGAGGAACCCAAAATATGTCCACTTCTATGGAATGTAACTGCTACATCTTTGGCTACTTCAAAGGGTTCATGGAAAGGAATTGGGTGAAATAGCGAAATCGCCTTTTCGGCTTCTTCGGCGTTATACAGGCCGGTAGGGTCTTTATGTTTTGAAAAACCCTTTTTCTTTGCATATTTAGCATCTTCGGTTTGTAATTTTGCGGAATCTCGCAAAACGATTGCAGCTAGTTTTGCAGTATATGGGGTGCAATAAATCGGACCGTCATATCCTTCTCGGACCAATTTCGGCAGATAGCCACAATGGTCTAAATGTGCATGTGAAATTACTATTGCATCAATAGATTGTGGATCCTCGGAGAACTTCTCCCAATTCTTAAGGCGCAGCTCTTTTAAGCCTTGATATAAACCACAATCAATCATCACTTTTGATGATTTTCCTTGCACGATGAAACGGCTACCAGTCACAGTTCCGACTGCGCCAAGGAATTTGATAGTCGGGGACATGTTTAAAGACTATCGTAAGGAATGTGAAAGACAAGGTGACTGCGGCGTTACTTTATTCATCTACGACCGCATTAGCGCTTGGTCTAATTTTTAAATATTTCCTGAACATTAGCGCCGATATTCCATGGGCAATTGGCGGTTTTATCGGATTAATCCCATCTATTAAATGGGTTTTAGATGAACTTAAAGATAAACAGATGGGATCCGATGTTTTAGCCATCTTTTCAATCGTTGGAGCTCTGGCAATAAGAGAGTTTTTTGCGGCCGCCGTGATCTCATTCATGTTGGCTTCCGGTCGAGCTTTGGAAAGTTGGGCAGAGGGGCGTGCAGATTTTGCATTGAAATCTTTGATTGATCGAATGCCAAAATTGGCAAATAGAATTACAAAGACTGGTCAATTGGAAGTTATAAAAATTGAGGATGTTGAGATAAATAATCGATTGCTAGTTAAATCAGGTGAAATTATTCCTGTCGACGGAATTGCTCAAGAAACATGTTATCTAGATCAATCTGCCTTAACCGGAGAACCAATGCCAGTTCTATTGGAAAAAGCAGGTTCTGTAATTAGTGGCACTATTAATGCTGGAAATGCTTTTGAAATGATTGCTTCAGGAAATGTAAGCCAAAGTACATATTCTGGAATTGTCACAATGGTTCGCAATTCAAGAGCACAATCCTCTCCGAATATTCGACTTGCAAATAAATGGGCTCTACGTTTTGTTCCAATAACAATTGCAATGGCGGCCTTAACATATTTGCTTACTGGCGATGCATCTAGAACTGTTGCGGTTTTAGTTGTGGCTACCCCTTGCCCTCTAATTCTCGCAGTACCAATTGCTTTAGTTTCTGGGATGTCTAGAGCCACTAAAAGCGGTGCGGTTATTAAAGGTGGCGCGGTATTAGAGAAGTTAAGCAGAGCCGAAATAGTTCTTTTGGATAAAACCGGAACAGTTACGCATGGCGGGCCAGTCATTACCGAAATTGTTACTTCATCGGGAATAACCCATGAGTATGCATTACAAATGGCGGCCTCTTTAGATCAATACAGCCCACATGTAGTTGCTAAATCATTGGTGGATGAAGCTAAAAACAGAGGCATTTCATTGCTTAGCGCTTCAAATGTGATGGAAGAACATGGTAAAGAAGTTTCTGGAGAAATTGATGGAGTCCTGATACGAGTGGGTGCGGCGCCGACAAATCTGCCAAGCTGGGCAAATCTGAAACAACCTTTAATTGTTGCACTGCACATCAACAATCAGTTGATTGCAATTTTTGGACTAGAAGACCCAATTCGTTCTGAATCGAAAAAAACAATTAGTGACTTACATAAATTGGGAGTAATCGAAATCGTTATGGTCACTGGTGACAAAGAAGAGACTGCCTCTATTGTCGCCAGAGAGTTGGGAATAAACAGAGTCATAGCTAATTCATCTCCTGAAACTAAATTAAATGTAGTTCACGAGTATCGAAATAAAGTTTCAGGAAGCGTCATTGTGGTCGGGGATGGAATTAATGATGCCCCAGCTTTAGCGGCTTCTGATGTTGGAATTGCGATGGGCGCAAGAGGGGCATCTGCAGCTAGCGAAGCCGCAGATGTGGTGATCATTGAGGATTCAATCGACCGGGTCGTGAGCGCGATTTCAATTGCAAAGCTTTCTCACTCAAAGGCTATGCAGGCATCAATTGGTGGAATGGGTCTGGCGTTGATTGCGATGTTCGCTGCAGCTTTCAATCTATTAACTCCCAGCCAAGGAGCAATTGCTCAAGAATTTATTGACTTGCTAGCAATAATGTGGGCTTTAACTACTCTGAGAGGTAAGTAATCTATCTCCATGATTCGTGAAGCAAAGAAAAGTGATGTACAAGCCATATATGAACTCATAATTGAGCTGGCGATTTATGAGCGTGAACCTGATGCAGTTGTAGCCACAGTTTCCGATATAGAAGAGAATTTATTTGGGGCAAATCCTGTTG
>JALRDT010000054.1 GCA_023262125.1 Candidatus Nanopelagicaceae bacterium
TTAGTGACTAGCTCCTCCAAGGTTCATTACAACAACGCCTACGATAATTATTGCCATGCCAAGCATAGAAACCTTACTTATTTCTTGATTGAAAAATACGTATCCTCCAATTGCGGCGCCAATAATTCCGACTCCAGACCAAATTGCATATGTGATTCCAACATCCAATTTCTTAAGAGAAACGGCCATAAGCGCAAAGGCACTCGCATATCCAACTAAGACTCCAATCGACGGCCACAATTTACTCAAGCCATCACTTGCTTTAAGCGAGAGCGTTCCAAACACTTCAGCAACAATTGCTACTGAAAGCCATAACCAAGGCATTAGATCTCATTTCTCTTCGTCGAGCTAAACCTAGACCATTTTCCGACTAATATGCATTAATTTCTCTAAAGGACCTTGTCTATAAATTTTTAACCAAAGTGATGATAAATAGACGAGGGTGAGCCAAATTCCTAATGCAAGAATTAAAACTACCCAAGTTGGTAATTCTTGAAATAGCCCAAGACCCCAGGATCCAAAAATAATAGAAGTTAATACTGACTGGGAAATGTAATTTGTGAGGGACATTCGGCCTGCAGATGCCATCCAAGACACAACTTTAGGTCTGATAAATACTAGTTTACGGATAACTCCTACATATGCCATTGAGAGTAAGGGTGCAGATATAAAGCCAATAAATAGTGTCGCCAAATAAAGCGCTTCAGAAGTTTCATCCGCTTGTTCATTTAGGACCATTAAAAAAGCTGCAAATACCTGTATTGGTAGCCCGATTAAAAATCCAATTTTAATCATTCGAGAATTTTGAACTTCATCTATAGGGGCAGAAAGAAAATTGCTTCTAGCCAATCTCAAGCCGAGAAGAAATGCAGCAAATGCCATTCCTCCTTGTAAAAATATTCCAGTAATCAGTCCAAGAATCCAAAGTTCGACACGTGGTGCAATGGATTCAAGATATGTACCATTTCTCATAACCTCATCAAGACTCGGTTCAATATATCCACTATTGAATGGTTCGTTAGAATATTTTTCTGCAAGTAACAAAATTGATGTAATAATAGTTATAAATAATCCTGATACTCCGTAAATTATGCGTGTCCAAATTTTTATAACACGATCAGATCTGAACATAAATGCTAAAAGAATTAACCCAAATAGTCCGTAGAGAAAAATGATGTCACCATGCCACAAAAATGTAAAGTGAATTGCACCAAAAGCCATCAATGTGAAGCACCGCTTTATCCAGCGTCCTCTATTAGCTTTATCATTCTTGATAATGTAACTAGAACTGTATCCAAATAAAAAAGAGAATAGTAGGTAAAACTTTCCAGTAAAAAAGGCTGCGATTAGGAAAGTTGCTAAACCATTGGCAAATCCGTTAGTCCATTCGCCGCGAGCTCCTTCATCGCTGCTCAAACCCATAAATTGAATGTTCACTGCAAGAATTCCAAGAAGCGAGAATCCTCGAAGAACATCAGGTGTTATTTCACGTTGCATTTGCTAAATATCTCGCTCGCGCCAGGCTATAACCATCGATGGCAAAGAGGCATAGGCAAATAGCGTTGCAATGAGTAGATAACTGCCATCATTAGATGTATCGCTAAAAAGGCTTATTTCTGGTCCGAAAAAGTAAAGCAGCAACAAAGTTATCAATAGGTAGCCAGAGATCAGATATGCGTACCTATATGAGGTATCTCTAACCCTGACTTGTCTTTCATCCAAGAGCTCTGTTGGGGCATCTGCAATACCACGAACTGCAATGCGTAGCAGGCTGTATCCAATAAGTACGGCAAATAAAATGAACAAAACAGCAACTGTTAGCCATACGTTCTCAGCACTT
>JALRDT010000081.1 GCA_023262125.1 Candidatus Nanopelagicaceae bacterium
CGCCCTGAAGGTTGGGAACCAGCATCTACGGGATTTGAAGTTAACGTAGAAGTTGTTGAAGAACTTGGTTCTGATGCATTCGTTTACGGAAAGCCTGCTGATAGCAATGTGAAGTTTGCTAATGCATCTGATGAAGGCGCGCAGGTGATTGTTCGTTGGGATCCAAAGAATCCACCTAAGGCTGGCGATCAGATTAAGGTGAAAGCGATTCCTACTGCGATTCACCTATTCCATGCACAGACTGGACTTCGCTTAAATTAATAACTGTAAAGAGAAAGCCCCTCCGATTTGGAGGGGCTTTCTTAATTAGCAATTTCAATATTTCCGCGCAACACATGAACTCTGCCAGCACCAGTTACTCGCCAAACATTTTCAGCGCCTTCTTTTATCAGTGCCGTATTTTCATCAATGCCAACTAAGTTGGTATTTGCGCCAGCACGTGCAATAAAAGATGCCACTCGATCAGGTACCCAACCTAGAATTTTGTCATAGTGAGGAATTACTTCAATATCAGGTAGCAAATTTAAACCATCGCTATGACTTGATTTTCGAATACCCATAATAGTTCCGCCAAATGCCATTGCACCTGCAGAACATCCAGCAAGAGAAGAGCCGCTCTCCCACTCTGCAACTATTCTCTGCCACAAAGGTGAACCTTGGAAAACTTCCTTTACAAAATGTGGATCACCACCGGAAAAATAAATTAGCCCGGCACTTTCAATAGCTGCAATATGCTCTGGATTAAATGCATCTTCACGTTGGTGGATGGGTAGATAGATACCTTCACAACCGATTCGCGCTGCTTGTTCTAAACCGCGACGTCTCCAGAAATTTCTGCGGTCTTCACCTTCATTTGATGACGCAGTAGGAATTTGAATATATGTATTTTTCTTACCGCGTTGCAAAGCAAAATGCAGAAGTTCCGTTTCGAACTCCTGCATTGCTGGTAAATATTCACCCGAACCGACTAGCGCAATTACGCCTGGGTTCGTTGCCATAAGGAAACTACTCTGGCTGTTTAGGCCATAGCTTTCTTTAAGTTTTCATCAATTGAGGCAAGGAACTCTTCGGTGGTCTGCCAAGGTGCATCATTGCTAATTAAAAGCGCCAAATCCTTGGTCATCTTTCCTTGTTCGACTGTTTCGATACACACTCGTTCTAATGTTGCGCAGAACTTTGCTAGCTCTGGATTGTTATCTAGTTTTGCGCGGTGGGCTAAGCCTTGAGTCCAAGCAAAAATTGAAGCAATTGGATTTGTTGAAGTCTTCTTACCCGCTTGATGATCGCGATAGTGGCGAGTAACAGTTCCGTGCGCCGCTTCTGCTTCGCAAACTTTTCCATCTGGAGTCATCAAAACTGAAGTCATCAAACCTAATGAACCATAGCCTTGCGCCACGGTATCTGATTGCACATCTCCGTCATAGTTCTTACAAGCCCAGACATAGCCACCTTCCATGCGAAGTGACATTGCAACCATGTCATCAATTAGACGGTGTTCGTACCAAATTCCAAGCGCTTCGAATTGAGACTTAAATTCAGCATCATAGATCTCTTGGAAAATATCTTTGAAACGACCATCGTACGCTTTCAAGATAGTGTTTTTAGTAGATAAATAAACCGGATATTTACGAAGCAAACCATAATTAAGTGATGCACGTGCAAAATCACGGATTGAATCATCTACGTTATACATCGCCATTGCCACACCAGAAGATTTGAAATCAAATACTTCTAAGTTCATTGGCTCTCCGCCGCCTTCTGGCACGTATGAAAGTGTTAACTTACCTGGACCAGGAACTTTGATATCTGTTGCGCGATATTGATCACCGAATGCGTGACGACCGATAACTATTGGTTTGGTCCAATGTGGAACCAGACGTGGCACATTAGAGATGATGATTGGTTCGCGGAAAATAACGCCACCTAGAATGTTGCGGATAGTTCCGTTTGGAGATTTCCACATCTTCTTTAGACCAAACTCTTCTACGCGAGCTTCATCAGGAGTGATAGTTGCACACTTAATGCCAACACCATGCTTCTGGATTGCCTTAGCTGCATCAATTGTTACTTGATCATCTGTGGCATCACGGTGTTCCATACCTAAGTCGTAATATTCAAGGTTTACATCTAAATAAGGCAGAATCAATGAATCTTTGATGAATTGCCACATGATGCGAGTCATTTCATCGCCATCTAGCTCTACAACAGTGCCTTCTACTTTAATTTTTGCCATGATTACATCCCTTTAACATCGGCTTGCTTGGCGCGAACTGCTTCAGCTGCTTCATTAAGAAGCGCCAACTCTGAATCAGTCAGCTTTGTCTCTACAACTTTCTTTACACCGGTGCGACCAATTTCAGCTTCAACGCCAAGATAAACACCTTTAATGCCATATTCGCCATCTACCCAAGCACAAACAGGCATCACTGCACCAGAATCTTCAATTACTGCTTTGGCCATACGCGCTGCTGCAGCCGAAGGCGCATAATAAGCAGAACCAGTTTTAAGAAGTGCAACTACCTCTGCGCCACCATTACGAGTGCGCACAACTAATTCTTCAATCTCTTCTGCAGATAATTTGTCAGTCAAAGGTGCGCCATTTACTTTGCATCGAGATGGTACTGGAACCATGGTTTCGCCATGTGAACCTAGAGTTAAAGTTTCAACGCTTGCAACTGGAACACCAAGTTTCTCTGCCACAAAATTTGTAAAACGCGCTGTATCTAGCATTCCTGCTTGGCCCATAACACGATTGTGTGGGAACTTTGATGCAATCTGAGTTAGGGCAGTCATTTCATCAAGTGGATTTGAAACTACGATGATTACAGCATTTGGTGAATGTTTTGCAATGTTCTCTGCGACACCGCGAACGATTCCGGCATTAACTCCAATTAAATCCATGCGGCTCATGCCTGGTTTGCGCGGAAGACCTGCAGTAATTACTACAACATCTGAATTTGCAGTCGCTTCATAACCTGCGCCATCTGCAGTGGTTGTTGCTCCAACTACTTTGGTTTGAAAACCCTCGATTGATCGCGATTGATTCATATCAAGTGCAAGACCTTCGGGTTTGCCTTCAAGAATATCTGTTAATACAACGGTGTCGAAGATGTTGTATTCGGCTAATCGCATTGCAGTTGTTGAGCCGTAAAAACCAGCTCCTACGACGGTTACTTTTCCTGGCATATCTTCCCCGATTAATTAAGAGTATCTTGACGTCAAGATAATTCTATCGTCCGTGCGGAAGGACAATAGCCACAACTATGAGCGCTAAGCCAATGGTTATAGGTAAATAACGCTCAATTCGACGCTCTTGCCGCACCCCTGTGAGTGCAATCGCAGCTCCTATAACAATCGCGCCTGAACGAACTAGCCCAATTGCACCAAGTAGTACCCCAATTGCAGCTATGAGATTTAGTAGGCGCTGGGAAAACATTTTGGCAACTTAGCTATTTGGATTTTCTAGTTGCAGAATCTACGACGTTCTTTACTAACATCGCACGAGTTAACGGACCGACACCACCCGGATTTGGAGAGATCCAGCCTGCAACATTTGCGACATCTGGATGCACATCACCTTGGATTCCATTTTCATTTCTTGAAACACCAACATCAATCACAACGGCACCAGGACTGACCATGTCAGGAGTAAGGAAATGACCTACACCAACTGCAACCACAATAATGTCGGCACTTAAAGTGTGATCCTTAATTACTCTAGTTCCGGTGTGAACTAAATTGACTGTTGCATTCTCTTCGCGACGGTTGAGTAACAAACTTAATGGACGACCAACTGTTAATCCGCGCCCTACAATCGTGACTTCGGCACCTTTAACTGGAATTTTATAGTGATGAAGCAATTCAACAATTCCGCGCGGAGTGCATGGCAGCGTTCCATCAAATCCTGCAGTTAAGCGACCTAAGTTCATAGGGTGCAAACCATCAGCATCTTTCTCTGGATCGATAGCTTCAAGTATTGCTTGAGTATTTACATCTTTAGGTAATGGCAATTGAACAATATAGCCGGTGCAATCAGGATTATTGTTCATATCTTTTACCGCAGCCAAGACATCTGCTTGTGTTGCAGTGCCTGGTAAATCAATGCGAATTGAATTGACTCCTACTTCGGAGCAATCCTTATGCTTACCGCCAACATATTGACGTGAGCCTGGATCATCCCCAACTAAAATTGTTCCGAGTCCAGGAGTAATTCCGCGCACTTTAAGGGCGGATACTTCGACTGCTAAATCTTCTTTGATTTTTTTCGCGAAGGCTTTGCCATCAAGAATTTGTGCTGTCATATGCGCGATCTTAATTACGAGTGCG
>JALRDT010000087.1 GCA_023262125.1 Candidatus Nanopelagicaceae bacterium
ATCCATGACCTTTACCATTCCATTGCCATGGTGAAATGAATTCCTCGGCTTGTGCAGTTACAGTTCGGCCTTGATTTGGCAACTGCATTTTCAGAGTTGCTCTAATACGTCCACCTTCTGAAATACAAGGCGTTTTAGAACATTGGAATCTTAGATCTAGATTCGATATTTCTTCTGTAGTCAATCCCTCAGCTCTACCGCCGACACTTAATACTTGCCACGCACGATTTGGTGCTACTTCGTTATTTGGTGAAGTTACATATGCACGTAGGGATTCACGGACTAGTGTCCGTGCGATCAACTCGGAATTGCTTAAAGTTGCAAAGTGATTCAAGAAGATCAAAATCGGCAGAAACAGTGGGATTGCCAATAGGACAAACTCGACTGAAGCGCTACCAGATTCAGATTCATACAGATATCTAAACCATTTACGCAAATCTCTAACAGAGCGCATATCCTCCCCAGCACTCTTCTGATTCTTCGATTACAGCTGTACCTACAGTACGGATTTTTCGTCCACCCATAAGTGAGCTAATTCCAGGGAAAATCTGGGGCAGCTCTCGCTCGACATTAACAATTACCAAGCGCAGTTTTTCAAAAGGGCTACCTGAAGCAAGTTTCACCTCATTATCTGTTGAATTTATCTTCTGCCAAACCGCCTGCGTACTTGCTTGATTCTGCGCAAGAGTCATATCTACATTCCGAAAATTAACGGTTGCGATCAGTTGTAATGTCGCTAGGAACAGCGAGATAAGTGGAATCAATACGAGCGCACTCTCAACATTTCCATCTTCGGAATGTAGATATTTAAGCAATTTGCTCATCATTAAATAATTCAGAACTATTTGACGCTATTCATAGCATTAAGTGAGTTATTGAGTATTCCCGTTAAATTCGGTTTCGCGATAGCCCAAATAGCAGTTACTAACCCTGTGGTCATTAAAACGACTAAAACCCAGCCAGGAACATCGCCACGTTCGTCACGTACTAGAGTTTGAAAACGATCTCTAATTTCTACCCCGCTTCGAATAGCAATAACTTCAGCTTTTTCGATTAAGTTGTCTACAAATCTGTGCTTTCCTGCTGGATGTGCGGCTATTGCTGATTGCAGCGCCTCTTCACGTGTTGGGTATGTTGGAAAACCCCAGTTTTCGAAATTTGAATCTTCATCATAAATAACTTGTTCTACCTGAGACATTTTTATCTTCTTTCCCTTGATTTTTGGTTTCTTCTTACTTTTTCATCATATTTAGTTTTAAGCGAGCATCTTCACTAGTTAGTCACCTCTGTCTAACTAGCGAAGAAGCTCAATTGGTTTATGGATGGCCAAAGTGCAAAGAGCACTGAGATTGGCAGAATCAAAAAGACAATTGGAATCATCATTGATGTTTCTGCTTTGCCTGCTTTATCCATAACCAAATTTCGTTGATTAATTCGCGCCTCTGCTACATGTCGATGTAGCACTTCGACAATTGGGGCTCCGCGAACCAATGCCATTACTAATGCATCAATAAATCTTCGAATTGATGCAGATTTCAGATTTCGGCCCATTTCATCTAGAGCTTCATGAAAAGGTCTGCCTAACCGAACTTGTTGAACAACTTTTGCAAATTCTTCAGCTAAATAAGCATCTGACCGATCTGCAATTCTGGCAAACGCACTTATAGGAGTTTCACCAGCTGCAATTGCTAAAGTCAACATCTCTACAACTGCAGGGAATTCGGATTCAATAATCATGCGCCGCGCTTTGACTAATGAACTTAAGTGGCGGTCATAAATTAGGTATGCACCAATTCCCATAAATAACGAAAAACTGATGGCCTGCAATAAATTAATTAGCATCAAAAAAAGGGCGAAAAAGGGAAGCAATGCAGCGCCACATGCGACTATTAATTGGCGATAGCGAAATTCTCCATATGCCTCATTGCTTGCCTTACCTATTTCGTCTAATCGAAGTAGAACTTCGCTCTTATCTGATTGCTTCTTGACGACTTCTATTAACTGCACTCTTGCATTCGCGTAAGTTTTTTTAAAGAACGCTTGGTTATTTCGATTATCGGAATAAAGCATTGCAAATCCCGTTAATGCAAGTGTGATTGGAGCAACTACCTGAATCCAGAACATCACTAACCTCTAAATACTCTTTGAGTAGCTGGTAATTTCGAGATTTTCGCCATCCACAAATAAGCTACAAATGTCATTGCTACACCACTCATTAGGATTATTAACCCCGTTGGACTTGCAAATGCATTAGCGGTGCCGGATTGCGTGCCAAGCATTAGCAATAGAAGCCACGGGGTGGCGGCTGAGATGTGTGCAGAGTTTTTGATCCACCCATGCTTAATAGCGATCTCTTTATTAAGTATTAAATCTTCACGTTGAAAAGAACCTAAAGTACGTAAAGTATTTAATAGCTCGCCGCCGCCCAAAGTTTTAGAAAGTAATAAGGCTTCAAAAATCTGATCACTACCAGGATGAGCAAATTTATTCCTTAATATATTAATTGCATTATTGAATTCAATTCCTTTTTTTAGCTCATAATTGAAATTTGCAAAATCCTCTCTAACAATCTCAGGACCACGATTTGAAAGTTCAGAAAGTGCCTCTGAAATAGATAATCCCGAGTAAAGCCCAGCAACCAAATGATCAATAACTTCTGGCCATATTTGAGAGAGCTGAACATGTCTATTTACTTCTTTTTGTTTTAGAAACTGTTTGGCAGCAAATCCCGATAAAGTTGCAAAAGCAATCCCAATAAAAATTGAAGAGGTAATTGCGCTTGCCGTCAAAAATGAGAGTGAAGCAATAAGCAGAGCTGTAGTCTGTTTACTTAATTTTGGGTTGCTTAATTTAGTTCTGGAATCCAAGGCCTTTTTCATATTCTCTTCCATTCCATTTAAATGAGTTTTCAACTTCAACTCTCTCGTTCTCAACTCGGCCGGTAATCCTTGAAATTTCAGATATTCGGCGTTTCCCATCCTTGCCCAGGGTTACGTGAATAATTAAGTCGATTGCTGAGGCAACAGTTGGTGCTACGAATTTCATCGAAATATTTTCACCAGCTAATAAAGGTAAAGTTTGCAATTTCATTACCGCATCTCGAGCAGAATTGGCGTGAATAGTTCCCATTCCTGGTAATCCTGAATTCAAAGCAATTAGCAGATCTAGTGCTTCAGCTTCGCGTACCTCACCAACAATGATCCTTTGTGGTCTCATACGAAGAGATTCTTTAATTAGTCTGCGAAGTGGAATGTCACCTTCTCCTTGGATATTTGCACCTCGGGTCTGCATCGCAATTACATCCGGCAAGACTGGTTTTAATTCAAAGACTTCTTCAACGGTTATGACTCGTTCATTTGTCGGAATAGCTGAAACTAATGCGTTTAACATTGTGGTTTTGCCAGCTTGTGTGCCACCACTGACCAGAATATTGCTGCCTAATGAAACTTCTTCCTGAAGAAATTCAGATATTTCTGGTGTCATTACTCCTAACTTTGCTAAATCCGTTAGTTCTAAATGTCTCATCAGGTGCTTACGAATATTTACCGCCCAATGTGCCGCTGTAATTTCAGGGATTGCTACATGTAAGCGAGATCCATCAGGAAGTCTGGCATCGACAAATGGTTGTGATAAATCTAAACGGCGACCACTCCACATGAGTGCCCGTTCAATAATGTTTCTTACTTCATCATCGGTTAACAGGAGATTTGTTAACTCACTTCTTCCATTGCGAGCAACAAATACACGCTCGGGAGTGTTAATCCAAATCTCTTCAATGGACTGATCATTTATGAAAGAGAAGAGAGGTCCATAAGTGACCGCAATATCCATATCACTGCTAACCGACGACATGTGTCGGACATTAGAGCTTTATTGTTTATGACTTCTTTGAGCTTTGAATAATCTGTGGATTGTCCAGCTCATCTAGTACTTGTTCTAGTCCTTTGGTGCCATCTGAAAGCGCCCAAGAATATTGAAATTCTCGTTTCTCTACATTTCTAATACGTTCAATCAAGCTGGCAAAAGCAGCTGGTATGTCAGCATCAAATCTCATCAGAACTGCAAATTCATATTTTGCCAACCGTGAAATTAAGTCATGTTGGCGAATTGCGAGTTCTAATTCGTTCGCAAAGTAGAGTAATTGATCTAAAGACGTCTGCTCTTTTAAAAAGAATTTAACCACGCCAACTAAATTACCTTCACGCTTTGCGAAAGATAATTCGCGCTTCAAGGCATCATAAAAAACTGGTGCCGCGTAATGATGGGTTAATACATCATGATAACAATCAAAAGTTTTAGGTGTTTCCACGGGTAGACTTCGCTCCATGATTAATTTTCAATCACGAGCTTGGCGCTCGACTATCGCGGCGGCCCTACTTTTATTTGAAGCGCTTGTCGTGTTATCCCTAGATATCTACTTAATCATCCAGAATTTCATCGCTGATAACATCGATGATCGCCATGCGCTGCTTGGAGAAATCATCTATGCAACGGGTGGAGCTGCAGTGCTCTTCTTATTGGCATGGGGATTTTATAAAGAGAAGAAAGCTCAAAGATCTCCCGCTATTTTGCTCAATTTAATTTTTATTGGCGTATCAAGTTATATGTTGAGTGAAGGTTTGATGATTTTGGGAATAGTAACTTTCGTAATCTCAGCAGCGACTGTCGCAATGGCAGTTTCGGTAATTCCGGAAAAGAAGTAACACGCACCACATTTTTATAAATACCCTATGACCTTTCGGAGCGTTGACTCCAAGAAAGTGCTCAAATAACGGTCATTTCTTAAGATTCAGGTTTCATGTCACCGCATTAGTTAAGTAATATCTACCCGTGACCAACGGCGATCTCGGAGCCAACGAATGGCTCGTAGACGAGATGTTCGAGGCGTATCAAAAAGATCCTAATTCAGTTGATCCAGCTTGGATTGAATACTTCCGCAAAAACAACATGGTGTCCGGAAATGTTTCTGCACCAACTGCTCAGGCTGCGAGCGCTCCTGTAGGTAATGCACTTCCAACTGCACCAAATGGCGGAGTTCCGCCAACGCCGAAAGCTGCTGCACCGAAGCCAGTAACTCCTGCTGCACCTGTAGCTCCAGCACCTGTTGCACCAGTTGCAACACCAGCTGCACCGGTTGCGCCAGTGCAAGCAGTGCAACCTGCAGTTCAACCA
>JALRDT010000146.1 GCA_023262125.1 Candidatus Nanopelagicaceae bacterium
CCCAAAAATAGGTTGATTTATGCCAAAGAACGAATTTCAAAGACGCATCACCAGACTGATGGTCTTTTTTCTAGTCGCACTAACTGGTTTAGTAATCCGTCTATTTGATGTACAAGCAGTAAACGCTGGCGACTATAAATCCCTAACTGAGAATGAGTTATATCGAGTAAGTAATTTATTGGCTCCAAGAGGCGAAATTACGGATATAAAAGGAATCCCGTTTGCTAGAAGCGTAAGCGCTATTAATGTGGTTGTAGATCAGCAAATGATCGTAAATCCAGAGAAAACTGCTGAAATTGCAGCTCCCATTTTAAAAATGAGCACAAAAGATGTGCTCTCAAGAATTGTTGGAGACAAGCGATGGTATTTAGTCGCTCGAAATGCAACGCCTTCTCAGTGGAATGCACTTAAAGATGCATTCGCAAATTACAATGATAATTTGAGTAAAGCTGATTATGGAAAGCGAATCGTAGGTTTTTTCCCAGAAAGAAATTACACTCGAGAATATCCGGCAGGTTCGATTGTGGCTTCGCTAATCGGATTTGTTAATCAAGCAGGAGATGGCGCTGCAGGAATTGAATCTGGAATGAATTCAATTCTCAAAGGTCAAGATGGACGTTACGTATATGCAAATGGTATTTACGCCGAAATTCCTGGATCGCAACAAGAAATGGTCCAGCCAAAGCCAGGAAATTCAATTCGATTGACAATTGATCGCGATATTCAATTTATAGCAGAGAATGCAATTGCTAAAGCGGTTCGTAATTCAAATGCTGCCAGTGGCACCGTGATTGTTATGGATCCAAAGACTGGCGCAATTTTGGCGCATGCAACCGCTCCTACATTTGACCCAAATAAGCCGGTTAAATTAAGCGATGTTCATAATGCCTCAGTTCAGGATGTATACGAACCTGGTTCCACAGGAAAAGTAATGACTTTGGCAGCTGCAATTGAAGAAAAACTTGTTACTCCAACCACGGTGTTTTCAGTTCCATATAAATTAAAAACTAAGTACAAGACTTTCAAAGATCATGATTACCATCCAGTGCAGCAGCTAACTACTGCCGGAATTCTGGCAGTTTCAAGCAATACCGGAACTATAAAAATTGGCGATAAATTAAGCGATCAAAAGCTTTATGACTACCTAAGAGCTTTCGGAGTAGGTAGTTCGACCAATTCAGGATTACCTGGCGAATCAGCAGGATTGATAAACCAACCTAAAGATTGGTCAGGTACGTCAAAGCCAACTATGTCCTTTGGTCAGGGCTATTCAGTAACTGCGATGCAAGCAACTTCCATCTTCGCAACCATCGCAAATGATGGCGTAAGAGTAGAACCAACGGTTATTGCAGGCACTTCTGATGCGCAAGGACATTACACACCTGCAAAAACTCGAAATAGTTCCAGAGTAATTAGCGCAGAAACTGCGCAAAAAATGCGCGCGATGATGGAGAGTGTTGTTAGCGCAAGCGGAACCGCGCCTGGTGCAGCAATTCCTGGATATCGAATTGCAGGTAAAACTGGCACGGCAGAACGCGTTGATCCTAGAACTGGTCGATATAGCGGTTACACCGCTTCATTCATTGGAATGGCACCAGCAGATAAACCTAAGTATGTTATTAACGTGACTATTCAAGCGCCACAAGGACTTCACTGGGGCGGTGTTTTAGGTGGACCAGTTTTCAAAGAGGTAATGAGTTATGTCTTAGAAGCAAAACATATTCCGCCAACTAATTCAAAAGTTGTTCCAGTGCCATTGAATGCTGCCGAATTAGCTAAAATAGAAAAAGCTGCAATTGCTAAAAAGCAGGCGAACAAACAATGATTCGTCCAATTAATAGCCCAAATGCAAGTCTCTCAAAAATTGCAAATCTAATCGGCGCAGAGTTTGATCAAGAATTAGAGATATCTGGCATATCTCAAAATGCAAATAACTGCATGCCAGGTGATCTATTTGTAGCTATTAAAGGAAGCAAATTCCACGGAATAAATTTCTTAGATGAGGCAATTAAAAATGGAGCTGTCGCGGTATTAACAGATAAAGAGGGCGCAAATTCAACTTTACCTACTTTAATCGTTGAAAATCCACGACTTGTAGTTGGAGATGTTGCCTCTTTTATATTTGAAGAACCAAGTGCCAATTTATTCTCAGTTGGCATAACTGGTACAAATGGCAAGACCACGGTTACTACTTTGTTACATCAAATTTGGCAAAAAGCTAATTGGGATAGCGGATTAATTGGAACTGTAAATACTCAGATAAATAATGAGGTACTCCCATCAACCCATACAACTCCAGAAGCTGCAGATTTGCAGGGGATTTTGGCTGCTATGCGCGAACGTCACTGTAGAGCTGTTGCGATGGAAGTTTCAAGCCACGCGCTAGTGCAACACCGCGTAAATGGCACCCATTTCAACATTGCAGGTTTTACAAATCTAACTCAAGACCATCTAGATTTTCATGGAGATATGGAGAGTTACTTCAAAGCGAAAGCAAAGTTATTCACATTCGGTAGAAGTGATCTTGCAGTAGTAAATATTGACGATCCATACGGAGTTAAATTAGCCAAAGTTATCGATATCCCAGTTTTAAAAATCTCTCGTACCGGGAAAGCAGATTGGAGATATGAAGAGATCATTAATTTTGGCACTTCCACTCAGTTAAAAATACGTGGTCGAGACGGAATTTTAATTGAAGGCGAAACTAGATTACTTGGTGATTTCAACTTAGATAATTTATTGATGGCGGTTTCAATTGCGGTATTGAGTGGCGTTGACCCAATTGAGATATCAGCAAATTTGGCTTCTTATACCGGTGCACCTGGTCGCCTAGAGCAAATAAATGTAGGACAGAATTTCCTAGCATTTGTCGATTATGCGCATACTCCGGACGCAGTAGAAAATGTTTTGAAAAGCGCTCGTGCCATGACCAAGGGAAATGTAATTGCCGTATTGGGTTGTGGAGGAGATCGAGATAAAACTAAGCGACCATTGATGGGTAAAGCTTTAACTGCAGCTGATTTGCCAATTTTTACAAGCGATAATCCAAGAAGTGAAGATCCGCAAGCGATTCTTCAGCAAATGGTTGGAGATTTAAAACATTCAGGTCAAGTAATTGTTGATCGTAAAGCTGCCATCGAAAAGGCCATCTCGATTGCAAAGCCAGGAGATGTTGTTGCAGTACTAGGAAAAGGTCATGAAACTGGGCAAGAGATTGCTGGCGTAAAGCATCCTTTTGATGATCGTAAAGTTTTGGCAGAAGCTATTGCGGGGGTTAAATGATCAAGCTGAAAGTTTCTAAAATCGCAGATATTGTTGGTGGCAAGCTAAATGCAGAGGGCACGAAAGAAATTTGGAGCGCACCTGTATTTGACTCACGCAAAGCCTCTGAAGGTTCTTTTTTTCTCGCGCTTCAAGGAGAAAATTTAGATGGCCATGACTTCATTGAAAACGCGTTAAATAATGGCGCTGTTTTCGCCTTAGTTTCTAAGGAAGTTTCCTATCCAAACATTAAGGTCGATAACGTTTTAGACGCACTGGCAAAACTTGCAGCTTACGTTAGGTTGCAGCTTCCAAATTTAATAGTTATAGGGATCACTGGTTCGCAAGGTAAAACCACAACTAAAGATTTACTACAACACATGCTGGAAAGTATTGGACCTACAGTTTCTCCAGAAAATTCATTCAATAATGAATTAGGAGCTCCACTTAATTTATTGAGATGCGATGAAAACACTAAATTCTGTATTGCAGAGTTGGGAGCTAGACATCTTGGAGATATTCGCAGACTTTCGTCGGTAGTTAAACCGGATATTGGAGTGGTGCTTCGTGTAGGAAGTGCCCATCTTTCAGAATTTGGAAGTGTTGAAAATATTGCCAAAACTAAGCGAGAATTAATTGAGTCTCTACCAACAGATGGAATCGCAGTTCTTGGAACTTATGACGAATATACGCCACGTATGTCGGAAGTATTCTCAGGAAGAATTATAACTTTTGGTGAAATTGCGACTGCTGACGTGCGTGCTGCTGATATTGAAATTCGTGAGGGTTCGCCTCACTTCGACATAGTTAACGCCGAAGGAAGAGTCTCAGTTGGAATGAGGTTGATTGGCGCACATCAAATTCCAAATGCATTAGCAGCGGCAGCAGTAGGGTTGGCACTTGGAATAAGCAATGACCATGTTGCAACAGCGCTTTCAACTGCTGTCAGTAAAAGTAAGTGGCGAATGCAACTTCATGAATTACCAGGTTTGCTTGTAATTAATGATGCATACAATGCAAATCCTGATTCAATGGAGGGTGCTTTATTTTCTTTGCGCTTATTTGCGCAAGAACGCGGTGGCTCAGCTTGGGCATTCCTTGGAAAGATGCACGAACTCGGCGCGTCATCTGGCCAAGCACACGAAAAAATTGGCACCCTTGCCCGAGATTTGGGCGTAGATCATTTAGTTGCAATAAATGCACCCGAATATGGAGCTTCATTGAATTTCAAAACTTGGGAAGAAGCTTTGGAATTGTCCAAAGAGATTTCGCCTGGAGATGTAGTTTTGGTTAAGGCATCACGTGCCGAGGGATTAGAGAAATTGGCAGAGGCCTTGATTGCAGGTTGGGAGAGTTAAATGAAAGAAATTCTGCTCGCTGGAGTCTTCGCTTTGATATTCAGTTTATTTGGCACCCCTGCACTAATTAAATTATTGGCAAAG
>JALRDT010000124.1 GCA_023262125.1 Candidatus Nanopelagicaceae bacterium
TATTTAGAAGAAACTTGGCGTGTGGCCTTTGCCAACCATTCAGGATTAATTGTCACTCCCCACCCTGGCTCGGAAGGAATTATCACTTTGCCGCCTTCAACTTTGAAGGGATCGCCAAGAAATAAACCGACCTGCCATGGATAGTAATCCTCTCGTTCGATTGAGAACTCCAAATATTTTCCAGGATTATCAATCGCGCCAAGTAGATGCATTGTGCAAATCGTAACGAGTGAAAGATTTGCACTATGTGGCGTAATTGGTAGACCAGCTATTTTGGCCATCTCTACAACTTTAAGGGTGCGCCAAATACCTCCCATATACATGACATCCGGTTGCAGAACATCAACTGCCCGCATATCAATCATTCGTTGCCAAGTTGAGAGATCCCAATCTTGTTCGCCACCAGTAACATCAATTTCTAAAGCATCGGTTACTTCTTTGGTTTCTGACAACTCCCAATATTTACATGGTTCTTCAAAGTGAGAAATACCTTCGGCTTGTAGTAGTTTGCCAACTTCAATTGCACGTTTTGGAGAGAACCCAGAATTGCCATCGACTAACTTTGAAATTCCATCACCAAGTGCCCTAGAAACTACTGGAACCACTTCTTCAGTTCGGCCCGGCCATTCATCAACATCATTTCCGCACTCAGCGCCTACCCGCCACTTAAATGCATCAAATCCATACTTGTCACGCAGCTCTACAAATCGCTTTGCTTCAGCTTGCGCAGTGATATCGCGCTTCATTGATGATGCATAGGCTCGTAGCGCTTTAACTTTTCCACCTAATAATTCAACAACCGGCTTATTCTGCGCTTTTCCTTGCAAATCCCAGAGCGCAGTATCAAGTCCGGCATTAGCTCGACAACGGTAACTACCAGGATATTTATGTTCTTTAGCTTCTACTCGATCTATTAGAAAGCCAATGTCATCTGCAGATTGCCCCAAAACCCAAGGAGCGACTTGGCGATGTAGCACTTGTGCAGTGATATCTGCGTTGTAGGTAGAGGTTTGTCCCCAACCTTCTAGGCCCTCATCGGTAGTTACCTTTACAAAACAGACAAATTCATCTGTATAACTCTCTAATGAGGTTATCTTTCCGAAATTCATATTACTTTACGAAAACTGCAAATTTATCTGCGCTGACATCAACTGCAGTGCCTGGTAGCAATCCTGATGCATCTTGAGATTCCATCTGCGCGTTGATTCTGCTGCCATCTGGCAAGCTGACCATTACTCGGCAGATTGAACCCAAGAATGATGTTGCAACTACGCGACCATCACCGCTCTTGCTCGCTTTTACTGTCAATGATTCTGGGCGAATTAGCGCCACACCTTCACCAGATGTTATTGATCCAGGCAGTGTGCTCAGTTCGGTACCGAATGCACTGAATTTGCCGTTAGAGACTTTTACCTTAACTTGATTGGTAAGTCCTACGAACTCTGCAACGAATGAAGTTGCTGGACGATCATAAAGTTCGGCAGGTGAAGCAATCTGTTCGAGCAGACCGTTACGCATAACACCAACTCGATCAGCAATACCTAGCGCTTCTTCTTGGTCGTGAGTTACGAAAAGAGTAGTTGTGCCAAGCTCTAATTGAATACGACGAATTTCATCTCGCAGTTGGGTACGCACCTTTGCATCGAGCGCAGATAGTGGTTCGTCAAGCAGCAAAACTTGCGGCGAAATAGCTAGCGCACGTGCCAACGCAATACGCTGCTGCTGACCGCCAGACATTTGATGTGGATAATGATTTGAGTGTGTTGATAGGCCAACTAGTTCGAGTAATTCACCTGAACGATCGGCACGCTTATCTGCCGCTGTTTTATGCGCCTTTAATTTCAAGCCATATTCAACATTTTCACGAGCAGTCATGTGTGGAAATAGTGAATAAGCCTGGAAAACCATACCCATATTGCGCTTATTTGGCGCAGTGTAAGTAATGTCTTTTCCATCAACAATGATCTGACCGCGATCTAACTCTTGTAAGCCAGCTAATGCGCGAAGCGCTGTGGTCTTACCGCAACCTGAAGGTCCAAGAAGCGCAACAAACTCACCTTTGGCGATATCTAAAGTTAATCCATCAAGCGCTTTTACTGGGCCAAAGTGCTTAGCGATATCAACCAATTGCACATATGCAGAGCTCACTACATTTCCTTTCGATTAAGCAACATCAACATCTAAAACTTCTTTCTGGCGGTTTTTCTGTGGAATTAGAAGTAAGAGAAGCAGTACGAAGATGATTGACGCTAAAGAAACTGCAACCGCCACATTTCCGTTAGTTCGGCCAATCTGCGCAATCACAACTTGGAATGTCTTGTAATTGAGCAAATTAGAAATCGTGAATTCACCAAGTACCAGCGCGATTGCGATAAATGAGCCATTTAAAATTCCGGTGCGCAGGGTAGGCATAATTACACCTGCCATCATTCGAGAGGTGGAAGCCCCTAACGTGCGAGCCGCCTCGGCCAAAGTATGGATATCCGCCGCATCCAAAGCGGCAGAAAGAGCCCTGTAGGTATATGGCAAAATTAACATTGAATAAACCAAAGATAAAGTAATTGGAGATTCCGAGATATTTATCGATATCCAGCGATACAGAGGTGAAATTCCCACAACTATTACGATGGCTGGAATTGCCAGTGGGATAAGACAAATTAATTCAACTAATCTCTTCAGCTTTGGTAACTTTAAATGAACCCAAACCACAGTTGGTACAATCAAAACCAAAATTAAAAACATAACTATCGCGGCAGTTACTAAAGATCTAAAAATTGCAATTGTTAAATCAGGCTGGCTTGGAATGACTTTCCACGCATCCAAAGTTCTGCCCTTTTGAAAGAATGCAAAAGGTTTGGTTGAAAAATCCAACATTGAATATATAGGCAACAATAAATAGAAACCCACCACAAAAATGATGGAATAACGCCAAAGTTTCACTTTCCAAGTTGGCTTCATCGAGCTGACTCCCAGCGACTTACTCGGCGACGAATCTGTGCATATAAAGCCATCACAATAATTACCACGATGACCATTGCCAATGATAGAGCTTTTGCAGTCTGTGGATTGGCGTTACCAACTTCGCTAGATAGCGCATTTCCGATCTGCAGCGGGGTTAAAAAGTCGGAAAGATTTACCAGCGTTGCGGCAGTTGCATACGCTGAGAAAGAATTAACAAATAAGAGCAACATTGCTCCAAAAAATGATGGAGTAAGAACTGGAATTCCAACGCTTCGCCAGTACTCAAGTGGGCTGCCACCAAGCGAATCTGATGCTTCTCGCCATTGTGGTTTCATGTTCTCTAATGTAGGTAGGAAAACTAGGACCATTAGCGGAATTTGGAAAAAGGTATAGACCACCGCTAGGCCATTAATGGTGTAGAGCCATGATGATTGAGCCAAAAATGAATCCGGCGCTAACTTCACAAAAATAGATGAAACAACGCCGTTAAAGCCAAAAGTTGCCAAAAATGCAAAGGTGAGCATCACGCCACCAAATTGTGCTAAAACGGATGAAATTGCAACGGTAAACTTATAAAAACGGCCACCTGGCTTACCAGAGACCATAGCCCATGCAAATAATCCACCAAGAATTGCACCGAGTACTGCGGTTTTAAATGAAATCTCTAATGAGTTATAAAAAGCTTTTCGAACAATGGGTGATTCCAATAGTTCATTGATTTTGGAGGTGTCGAATTCATCAGCTTCATTTCTAAAAGCTCCGATAACAACATTGTAAGTAGGATAAATTAAAAAGAGTCCTGTAAAAATTAAAAAAGGAAGTACGCCCAGATATGCGCTGTGCTTACGCCAATACCGAGAACCGGCACCACCTTTGGTGATGCCGGTTCCCTGATATTGAGTATTAGCCATCTAAGAAATTTTTACTTAGTTGGTTCCTACGGCAGCTGGCCAAGCGGTCTTTAGGTATAGACGCGCTTTGGTTGATTGATCACCTGTTGCTGCAGGGGTTTGTGTCTTGCTCTTACCGATAACTGCAATTCCAGAAGCTGGTGCACGCTTGGTCTTAACCATCCATGCCCAAATTGTTGGAGTTGCTCCGCCGCCTGCCCAAATAGCTGCGCCTTCCTCACCCAAGGTGTATTCCATCCAAAGGCGAGCGCAAGCTGGGTGTGGCGCCCAAGCTGAAATCGCTGAGTTATAAGTAGAACCCACAGCTGCTGGAGTGAACATCTTCCAGGTCTTTCCAGCCTTCTTGAATTCCTTGGCAACGCCTACTGCAAGATAGCCATTATCCATGACAACAGGGGTCTGGCCTGAAGCAATAGTTGCCTGAGTTGGATTTACGTTGATGAAGTTACCAACATCCTTAAGCTTCTTAAACCATGCAACAGCTGGCGAAATGTCATCAAATGTGCCACCTAGAGCCAGGTTGACCATCCAGATTGAGTTAAGGCCAGCAGATGAACCTTGTGGGTCACCATTGATAGTTACTTTGCCCTTGAATGCTGGCTTTAATAAATCATCAAGCTTGGTGATTGTTCCCAAAGATCCGTCATAACCAATTGTCATTGTGCCTGAGTAGTTTGGTGTGTATTCAGCATTCGCGACTTTATCTGCGCCTGCGTTGTATCGCCAGTTACGTACTTTGTAAGGAGCGAAGGTTCCTGTTCCAAGGTACTTATCTGCAACAGCTAAACCGATATCAAATACGTCTGGAGAACGGTTGGTTCCCTTTAGGCGATTTGCTGCATCGATTTCATCTTGTGATGATGCCTCTGGATCCGCTTCATCAACTTTTACACCATACTTCTTTTTAAACCCTTCAATCATTGCGCCGTAATCTGCCCAATAATGTGGCAGCGCAATAACGTTTAATTGACCTTCCTTCTTGCACTCTGCTGTTAAACCTGCAAGGCCGCCAGCCTGTGAAGCGCTGGTAGCGGTTGCGTATTTACTCGCAGCATTTGCAGAAGTCAGTGTCGGAACCACAAGTGCTAAAGAAACTGCAGCTGTTACTGCAACCTTAGCTAGCTTTGAAAACTTCACTGTTTTCTCCTTATTTGTTTGATTTTGCTTTTGGTGGGGTGGATATTTAGTTTTTACCCGCTTCCTGAAAAATCACGTGAAATTTTCAGAACGCGGGAATCTTTGCGTAGGTTGTCTGGTCAGTCAAAGACCAAAACGTTTCTGGCCCCCTCGCCTGCCCTCAATCGCTTGACGGCATCATTAAGACCCGCTAAACCTATTCGCTCGCTGATGAGTTCGTCTAGGAATAATTGTCCATTTAGATAACTTTTTACTAACGAAATGACATCCCTCTGAAGGTTGGCTGAGCCGAAATAGCAACCTTTTATCGATTGTTCATTGACAAAAGGCCCGGCATCGATGGTCAATTGCGCTCCATTTTTTAGAAGTCCAACCAGAGTCAATTGGCCCTGAACACCCGTTGCCAGCCATGCCTGAGAAATTGTGGCTTCACGGCCAGAGGCATCGAAAACATAATCTGCGCCGCCGCAAACTGATTTCACAAAGGCAACTGGATCCTCTTTGGCTGCGTTGACCGTATGAGTGGCGCCTACTTTCTTGGCAATCTCTAACTTTTCATCGCTCACATCAACCGCGATGATGGTTTTTGCGCCAATAATTCTTGCGCCTTGAATACTATTTAAGCCAACTCCACCGCATCCAAATACTGCAACCGAAGATCCAGGTTGAACTTTCGCAGTGTTAACTACTGCGCCATAGCCGGTTAAGACTGCGCAACTTAAAAGCGCAGCGCGATCTAATGGCATCTCTTTTGGAATCACAACCGCACCAGATGCTGGTACTACTGCATATTCTGCAAAGGATGCTACGCATAGAAATTGATTTAACTTTGAACCATTTTCAGATAAGCGGCTAGTTTTATCAAATAAGCCACCAACGCTCATCGCATCTCCGGCGGTAGCGCAGTAATTTGGAATACCTCGTTTGCACCATTCACATTCGCCGCAGTTTGGCACGATAGACATGACAACATGATCGCCAACTGCAATTCCTGAAACATCTGGTCCAACTTCGGTTACGACGCCTGCAGCCTCGTGGCCAATTACTGCTGGAAATGGCACCAGCTTTCGCTTGCCATCAATTGCATTTAAATCGCTGGCACATAGTCCGCTCGCTGCAACTTTTACGAGAATTTCACCTGATTTAGGTTTATCAATATCAACCTCTGCGATTCGGAAATCTTTTCCTACTTCATCTAGTACTGCAGCTTTGATTTTCACGCCTAAACCTCTCGCCTTCCCTCGTTGGAATGGAGCGAAAGTACACCTGGTTCGTATCGCGCGAAAGGTTTTTTGATGAATTTTCGCTGGTTTTGAGTTAAATTTTCCCCACAAATGAAACGGTGGTTCACATGGCGCAACGAGTTCAATCGGTGGAAAGAGCACTTAGTTTGCTCGATGCCTTAGCTAGTTACTCTGCGCCACCGACCATTCCAGAATTAGCAAAAGCCGCAAAAGTAAATCGTGCGACTGCTTGGCGATTAATGAATACTTTAGTTCATTTTGATTTGGCTGAGAGAAATGAAGTTACCGGAACTTACAAAGTTGGCCCCGGTGCGCTCAGGCTTGCTGCAGCCACAGATAATTCAAGTTTTGTTAGAAAAGCAAGACCGCTTCTTGAGAAAGTTGCCAAAAGAACTGGTGGCAGCGCATTTTTAGAAATTGCAACACGAGGAGACCTTGTGGTGATGGATCAAGTTAGATCTGATTCTCCAATACAAGTGGACTTAGCTGGGATGGTGGTCCCGCTACATTGTGGTTCGGTTGGAAAATTGTATTTATCGAATTTAAGTGATGAAGAGTTAAATGAATACCTCAAACAGAAGCTAGCTGCGCCAACCAGATTCACCATCACCAAACCGCAACTAC
>JALRDT010000147.1 GCA_023262125.1 Candidatus Nanopelagicaceae bacterium
CCGCAATTCGTAAAGAATCTCATCCATCTCAAAAGCCGCCGGGTAAGTTTCGATCAGAACCGTTGCTCTTATTGTTCCGCTAGGAATTCCCACATGATCTTGTGCAATTAAAAATGCCTCATTCCACATTCTTGCCTCTAAGTGTGATTCCAGTTTTGCCAGATAGAAATATGGACCTAAACCATTTTCAATTTGAAGTCTGGCACTTGCCACCATGTAAAGAGCAAAATCTACAAACGAACCTGAAGTTACTTCTCCATTTACAAGGATATGTTTTTCAGGAAGATGCAGGCCTCTAGGTCGCATCACAATTGTGGCAAGCGGGGCATCTGTTCTTAACTGATACTTCTTGCCGGCATCATTAGTAAATTCAATACGTCCACGAATAGCGTCATTTAAGTTAATTTGGCCTTGGATGACGTTCTCCCAGTTTGGGGTCGTGGAATCTTCCTGGTCTGCAAGCCAAACCTTCGCCCCTGAATTGAGGGCATTGATAGTCATCTTCCGCTCTGTTGGACCGGTGATCTCTACTCTTCGATCAATTAATCCTGGTGCTAGCGGAGCAACTTTCCAAGAAAGATCTTCACGAATTTCCTTGGTCTCTTCAAGAAATGAAAGTTCCTTGCCACTAGCAATCTCTTTAATTCGCTCTTTACGTTTTGCAAGCAGTTCTAAACGTTTAGGATTTAATTGAGTGTGTAATTTACTTATTAGTTCTAGCGCTGATTCGGAAAGAATTTCTTCTTGTCGATCAATTTTTCTACCTAGAACTTCAATTTTCACGACAAATCTACCCAAGTGGTCTTTAGCGCACTGTATGCATCTAATGCATGTAGAGATTTATCTCTTCCAGTTCCTGAAGCTCCAAATCCACCGAAAGGAGTAATTACATCTAAAGCATCAAAAGTGTTAATCCAAACGGTTCCTGCTCTTAGGGCTCTGGCAAAATTATGAGCCTTTGAAACATTATCAGTCCAAACTGATGCCGCCAATCCATATTCAGTTTGATTGGCAAGCTTTAACGCTTCATCTGAATCTTTTGCTTCAATCGCTACTAAAACTGGACCAAAAATCTCTTCTTGTGCAAGTCTTGAAGTATTTGAAACATTAGAAATCAATGTTGGTTGAATGTAAAGATCATCGCCAGTTGCCTTTTCGCCACCAAAAATAACCTCTTCGTTATTTTGGCCAATTAATTCAAGATATGAATTAACTCGATCTCTTTGCACCTTAGAAACTATCGGACCCATCATAGTTTCTGGATTTAATGGATCGCCAACTTTGAAATTCTTTGCAAACTCCTTCAAGTGGCTAAAAAGTTCATCTTTCACGCTCTTTTCCACGATAATTCGAGAACCGGCATTGCAAGTTTGGCCAGCGTTGTAATAGATCGCCCAACCAATTGTTTCTGCCGCTAATTTCAAATTAGTGCAATCATTGAGCACTACCTGAGGACTCTTTCCGCCTAGTTCTAACGAAACTTGCTTCATATTAGATTCCGCAGCATATTGAAGCATCTTTCGCCCTGTTGGGCCGCTACCGGTAAAAGCAATCTTTGCAACATCCATATGTTTTGCCAAAGCTTGCCCAGCTTCTGCACCTAAACCAGGAACTACATTAAATACACCTTCAGGTAAACCTGCTTCTATTGCAAGCTCTGCCATACGAATTGCAGTTAACGATGAATTTTCAGCGGGTTTGATAACTATTGAATTACCCATTGCTAGAGCTGGTCCAAGTTTCCATGAGGTAATACTCATCGGATAATTCCAAGGAACAATTGCTCCAATTACTCCAAGTGGTTCGCGGGTAACCATTGCTAAAGCATTTCTAGGCGCTGGTGCAATTTCATCGTAAGTTTTATCAATAGTTTCGGCATACCACTGAATTACACGAGCTGAATTTCGAGTATCAACTGATAAAGAATCACTAATTGGCTTTCCAACATCAAGTGTTTCTAGCAAAGCTAATTCATCTCGGTGTTGATTAAGTAATTCCGCCCAGCGCAACATGATTGCTTTTTTATCTCTTGGATTCATTTGAGACCAGATGCCAGAATCAAATGCACGTTTTGCAGAAGCGACTGCTTTATTGGGCTTCTTGCCAGCACTCAGCAAAAAGCTGTTGGGCGAAGAACTGCAACTGCCTGCACTCGACACCTGGTGGTGTGGCGAGCGTGCGGCTTTGGCTTCGGTGCTGCCGCAACTCGAACACATGGCCATCAAGCCCACCTACCCGGGCTC
>JALRDT010000152.1 GCA_023262125.1 Candidatus Nanopelagicaceae bacterium
CCCCGGGCAAGGCGCTCAGTACGTCGGCATGGCTGGACAGCTGGTCGCAGATGTTCCCAAGGCCAAGGAGCTTTTTGACAAGGCGGCTGATGTGCTTGGATACGACCTTCTCAAGATCTGCGTCGAGGGGCCCAAAGAGAAACTCGCAGCACGAATTGGTTATCAACTTAACTATGAAGGCGGGAAATCAAGTGATTACAAACCAGGACTTAAAAGTCGTCTAATAGCTGCCAACGAAGCGGCTCAAAAATTTTATGCAGAACATTTGAATTCTCCGGCTGCCCAAATTGGTCGCGATTTCCTTCTTAAACGAGGTTTTGATAGAGCCGCATGTGAAAGTTTTGGAGTTGGCTATGCTCCGGATGAATGGGATGCGCTCACAAAATACTTAAGGGCACAGGGCTTTACCGGAGAAGAATTAGAAGTTGCAGGTTTATCTAAAGAGGGCCAAAAAGGAATGATTGACCGATTCCGCAATCGATTAATTTGGCCAATTAGAAATATCACTGGCGAAGTGGTCGGATTTGGAGCGCGCAAATTATCTGAAGAAGACCAAGGTCCTAAGTATTTAAATACCTCAGAAACTCCGATTTATAAGAAAAGCCAAGTGCTTTATGGGCTTGATCGATCCAAAAAAGAGATTGCCGCTAAGCGCCAAGTAGTGGTTGTAGAGGGCTATACCGATGTGATGGCGGCGCATTTGGCAGGTGTAACCACAGCAGTAGCTACCTGCGGCACCGCCTTTGGTGATGACCACATCAAAGTTCTGCGTAATTTATTGATGGATGATGATGCCTTTCGTGGAGAAGTTATCTTTACATTTGACGGTGATGCCGCTGGGCAAAAAGCAGCGCTTCGAGCTTATGAAGATGATCAAAAATTCGTAACTCAAACATTTGTAGCTGTTGAAGCAAGTGGAATGGATCCATGCGAACTTCGACAGGCGCATGGCGATGCTGCACTTCGCGACTTAATCGCGAGTCGAATTCCACTTTTTGAATTCGCAATTCGCACAGAATTGAAGAAACATGATCTACAAAATGCCGAGGGGCGTGTGAATGCTCTGGCTGCGACTGCCCCTATGGTTGCTCGTATTAAGAATAAGGCGTTACGCCCTGAATACGTTAAACAATTAGCGCTCTGGTTGGGAATGGATATTGATCCAGTTTTATCAGCGGTAACTCAAATAGCTGGCAAGAGTGCGGTTGTTAAGAATGATGCAGTTGTTGGAAATTGGAGACCTGATCCAAAAGAACCAACTTTAATTTTGGAGCGCGAGGTTTTGAAAGCAAAACTTCAGGTTCCCACTTTAGTTTTAGGCTGGAGCGAATTACCTGCAAATTCATTTTCACATCCTGCCTATCAAGCCATGCGAGGCGCCATCGAAGCAGGTGCAAAGCTTGAAAATATTGAAAATGAAGAATTAAAGTCCTTGTTCACAGAGTTATCAGTGGAGCCAATCAGATCAGATGGCGAAATTTCAGATCGATATGTGGAATCAATTGTGGCGCGTTTACATGAAGTTGCGATTTCAAGAACAATTGCAGATGCTAAATCGAAATTACAACGGGTGAATCCAAACGATGCTGAGTACGAAGGTCTATTCACTGAATTAGTTGCATTGGAATCGCAGCGCCGAGCTTTGCGCGAAAAGGCGCTAGGTTCTATATAAAATCCCTATAAATAGCCGATTTTTACCTTAGCAGGGCTTGTTGTAGAGTTTGCCCTCGCAGTATTCCCTGATAGCTCAATGGCAGAGCAGCCGGCTGTTAACCGGCAGGTTCTTGGTTCGAGTCCAAGTCAGGGAGCTTTTTTTAAGAAACAACCATTACTCTTTTTCTATGGCATTTCATCCAAAGTCCATTTCAGCCTCTTGGCGTTCTCAGAGCCCGGCTACGCGTCTACTAAGAGCTTGGCTAGGCATAACTTGGATTTATGGCGGCTGGGATAAGGCATCAGATCCAGGATTTTTAAATCCTGGTGGCGCAACTTATATCGGCGCACAAATTGAAGCCTTTTCTAAGAACTCTCCAATCGGTTCATTTTTAATTCAATCATACGATTATGCCGTTTTGCTTGGTTGGCTAACGATTTTTGGAGAGTTTGCAGTTGGCGTAGCAACATTAATGTTCGTGGTGCCAAGAATCTCTGCATTAGCGGGATTCTCAATATCAATTGGACTTTGGTTAACCGCTACTTTTAATGTTCGACCATATTTTTACGGAAGTGATACTGCATATGCAGTGATGTGGTTAGCATATTTTCTAATTTTGCAAAATGGTCTAAGTGGGAGAAGAGGGCTTGGTGCAATGAGATTTGATATTAATCGTCGAGGTGTTATGCGCATTGGTGCTGTTGCTGGCATTTCAGGTGCATTTATGGGATTAGGACATTTATTTCCGCGAAATGTATTGCCGATTGCAAAGGCAGCGAACAAACGAATAGTAGCGCTCAGTAAAGTTCCAGTTGGCGGCACATTTAATTTCACGTCAGCGTCCGGTGCGCCTGCGCTGTTATTTAGAACTAAAACCGGAGTCTTTGCTTACAACCTTACTTGTACCCATCAAGGATGCACCGTCGAATATGCGCCATCTCTAAAGCAATTAAGGTGCGCTTGTCACGGGGCAGCTTTTGATCCCATGAAGTCGGCCAAAGTTGTTGCTGGCCCGGCACCACGCCCGCTAGAGAAGATTAAAGTCAAAATTATTGGTAAGAATATTGTCGAGATTTAACTTAATTCTCAGGAATTTTTTAGTTAAAAAAGGCATTCTCTAGACATGAATATTTTGAATAGCACAGCAACCAAAGTGGGCGTTGGTTTCGCGGCAGGGGCCCTCTTTGTGGGTGGAATTTCAAATGCCGCACCATCAATAACCCCAGGCTCAAAAGCCTGCGTGACTTCTACAAATGCGCTCTATCTTTCAAAGAATGGTGTTTGTGGAAATGGACAAAAGGTAGTTTCGATCAGCGGTGATTCAATTGATGTATCTGCAATTGCTGCTACTGCCGGCCCAAGTGTGGTTTCGCTGGAGGTAGCTACTCCATCTGGCTCAGGTTCTGGTTCCGGTTGGGTTTACAAATCCAATGCGCTCTCAACTTTTATTGTGACCAACAATCACGTAGTGCAAGAGTTCGCACTTAGTTCATCTGGGCGACTAATTGTTGAATTAAATAACGGTGATCAATACCCAGCAACAATTGTAGGTAGAGATAGTAATTATGATTTAGCAGTAGTCAGAATTTCCAAAGGAAATCTCCCAGAATTAACTCTCGGAGATTCCACCAAACTTGTTGTCGGAGACCCAGTTGTTGCGATCGGTTCTCCACTTGGCTTAGCCTCAACAGTAACAAGTGGAATTATCTCTGCATTGAATCGACCAGTAACGACAGGCTCTTATGGTCAAGAGAGTTATGTAAATGCAATTCAAACTGATGCCGCAATCAACCCAGGAAATTCTGGAGGTGCACTTCTAGATGGAAGTGGACGAATTATTGGAATCAATTCGGCGATTGCAACTTTATCCAGCGGTACTTCTGGATCGATTGGTCTAGGCTTTTCAATTCCAATTACCGAAGCCAAACGAACTATTGATGAATTAATCAATAGTGGAAAATCAACTAGACCAGTGCTGGGAATCTTCTTCGACACTACATATACGGGTGTGGGCGCCAAAATCGCTAGATTAAGTTCTGGCGAAGGTGCCGAAAAGGCAGGAATTCCAGCTGGTTCGATTATCAAATCAATCGATGGAGTTCGTATCACTGATGAGGTCGCAGCGATTGTAAAGATTCGCTCGTACGCACCAGGTACAACCGTTAGCGTTGTAGTAGAACTTCCTGCCGGCGGAACCAAGACATTTAACGTGAAATTAGGTTCTGCACCAAGTAGTTAAGGTATTTTAATTAAACTCTAAAACTAACGAGAAAGCGCCATAGCCAACTTCGCTACACTAAGGCTATGGCGCTTTTTCGATTGCAAATAACCCTTCCTGATCGACCAGGTTCTTTAGGTGCGGTTGCCTCTGCGATTGGATTTGCTGGTGGAGATATCCGTGGCTTGGTTGTCGTAAAAAGTGAAGATGGCAAAGGCTATGACGATATTACAGTCGCTGTGCCAGGTAGCGACCCAACAGATTTAGTTCAAGTTTTAAGTGCAATTGGCGGGGTAGAAGTAATCTCTGTAATTCCAGTTAATTAAGTATTAACTCAGCGCCTTGCGAAGGCAAGCTTTCAAAAAATCTTGGAGCTTTAAAACCTTTATTTGCAAAGGCCGCTATTACTGCGGACTTAGTTTTTTCAATTTCAGTTTTTTTCACGAGCGCAATTGCACTTCCACCAAAACCGCCACCAACCATACGCGCACCTAAAGCGCCAGCTTCGATAGATGCTGCAACAGCAATATCAAGTTCCGGACAAGAAACATTGTAATCATCTCTAAGAGAGGCATGAGATTTATTTATAAGTTCTCCAACCAAAATGAAATCTTTATTTTCAAGCGCTGTTACGCACTGTAGTACGCGAGCAATTTCAGTAACTGCGTGTCGAGCTCGACGATATTCGATTTCGGTTAATTTATTTTTTCCTGCCTCTAATTCTTCTAATGATAATTCGCGCATTGAATTGCCTAATTTAGTGGCGGCTGATTCGCAGGCTGCGCGACGTTCGGCATATCCACCATCAACTAAAGAATGATGTGCCTGCGTATCAACTATCAAAAGCTCTAAGTTACTAGCTGCTAAATCCATTTTGACTAATTTGGTAGATAAATCTCGACAATCAAGAAGAAGAGCATGACCGGCTTTGCCCATAAGTGAAATCGATTGATCCATAATGCCGCAAGGGACACCTACGTAATCATTTTCTGCCCTTTGGGTAGCTCTGGCTAAATCCTTTAAATTTAAATTCAAATTAAATAGCGCATTCAACGCAGTTGCTATGCTGCATTCAAGGGCTGCAGATGAAGAGAGTCCAGCACCTAAAGGCACTTTCCCATCGACATAAATATCTAATCCTTCCTTGATGCCTAGAACCCAAATTACTCCAAGCGGATAACGCTCCCACTTGCCCTCAGATTTTGGCTTTAGATCCGCAATTGAAGTTTCGAATATTGCAGCATTTCTTTGTGCTGAAGCTAATCTGATTTTTTGATCAGAGCGTTTCTTTATAGAAACCGTTGTTCTGCTTGAAATTGCAAAAGGAAGAACAAACCCATCTGAATAATCTACGTGTTCGCCAATTAAATTTACTCTACCTGGCGCAGCTGCGATTACATCTGGTTCAGTTCCAAAAACCGATTTAAAGGTCATTTAATTGAATTCCATGTATCTAAAACCATCTGATCAATTCCACGTTTAGGCTGCCAATCTAAATAGCTTTTTGCTTTTGAAATATCTGCAATTAATATCGCAGGGTCGCCTGCTCTACGTTGACTTTCAATGGCCGGAATTTTGTGCCCAACCGCTTTCTCAGCTGACGCAATAACCTGTTTTACTGAGTAGCCATCCCCGGAACCTAAATTAATAATTTCGTGCTTATTTTCTGGCAGAGTTTCCAAAGCTTTAATATGCGCCTCAATTAAATCAATCACATGTATGTAATCTCTGATGCAAGTACCATCTTCAGTCGGCCAATCAACTCCAAATATCTTTACCGGAGCATCATTTGTTGCTTTCAAAATATTAGGAATTAAATGTGTTTCTGGATTATGTCTTTCAGCTAACCAGCCATTTGCACTTTGCAAGGCACCAGCAACATTGAAGTATCTAAGTGAAATTGCTGAGAATCCAGATGCGGCCACCATTCGATCAATTTCAAGTTTTGTTGCGCCATAGGGGTTTTTTGGTGCCGGTTCATCGTTTTCAGAGATTGGTACGCGCTCAGGTTCGCCGTAGGTTGCAGCGGTAGAGGAGAGCACTATCTTCCTGATGCCATGTTCTTTCATCTTTGAAAAAAGAGCTTTAGATCCGCCAACATTTACTTCTTCATATAAATCAGGTTTCTCAACTGATTCGCCTACCAAAGATTTAGCTGCGAAATGCATTACCGCATCGCAGCCTGCAAGTGCTTCATCTAAATCTTGGTTGGATAGAAGAGAACCTTTAATAAATTTAGCCTGAGGTGGAATCACATCAGAATGACCTGTGCTCAAGTCATCTAATACAGTTACTTCATATCCAGCATCTAATAACATGGCGACGGCAGTTGCGCCAATATATCCCGCGCCGCCAGTAACCAGAATTCTCAAAGTTTAACCTCACGCAATTGGGCTGCTGATTGTTCGGGAGTTACATCCATAATAAAAGCACCCATTGCAGATTCAGAACCCGCAAGATATTTCAATTTACCTGGCGCACGTCTTACAGATGTAATTTGCCAATGGAGTCTTAAAAGATCTCTGCCTTCTCGAACTGGAGCTTGATGCCATGCAGCGATATAAGCCATTGGTACGCCATAAACACCATCTAGGCGCTTCATAACTTCAAGAGCAATTTTAGGATATGAATCGCACTGCTCGATGGTTAGCTCCGTTAAGTCAGCAACTGGCGCAACTGGCGCAACATGAATTTCATATGGATAGCGGGCTGCGTAAGGAACATAAGCAATCCAATGTTCATTTTGGCAAACTATTCGAACTTTATCTGCGATTTCTCGTTTTACAATTTCATCAAACAGCACTCGACCAAATTCATGTTTGTAGCGTTTGGCAGCTGCCAACATTTTTTCAACACGAGGTGGCAGATACGAATAAGCATAAATTTGACCATGCGGATGATGCAGAGTTACACCAATTTCCTCGCCTCGGTTTTCAAAAGGGGCAATATGGCGGATATAAGGCTCTTTTGAGAGCTCATTGGTGCGATCTCGCCAAGCTTCTAGCAAAGTTCGTACCTGCGTAACCGTTAGATCGCAGAAAGATTGACCATGATCTGAATTGAAAACTATAACTTCACACTTACCAATTGCTTTACCTTCATCAGTTTCTGGTCCTGCATAATCCGGTAGCGCGTTATCACCCAATGGTGGCCTAAGTGAGGGCGATTTATTATCAAAAACCACTACTTCATAATCAGCTTCAGGTATCTCTGTCAACAACTTATCATTTGTAGTGGGGCAGAGCGGGCAGAGCTCTTTAGGTGGCAAGAAGATTCGATTCTGGCGATGTGCGGAAATTGCAATCCACTCATTTACTAATGGATCAAAACGAAGCTCACCAATACCAGGTTGCTCTTCTTTTGGTCTTTTGTCGACTGCTTTGCGTTCGGTTACTTTGCTGTCGTAGTAGCGGATTGTTCTGCCATCCGACATTTCACGATCAGTTCTTATTACACCGCGCAGTTCCATAGAAGGCTATCTTACTGGCTCAGTTCAGTTAATGCGAAAGTTCGTGTAACAGCCTTTTGCCATTTATCAAAGCCTGATTTTCGGGAGAGCTCATCACTCTGACATTTCCATGTATTTTCTTTGCGCCAAATTTTCTTAATTTGTTCGGTATTTTTCCAAACCCCAACAGCTAATCCCGCAGCAAATGCTGCGCCTAGCGCAGTTGTTTCAGTAATAACTGGTTTGACTATATCAATCCCCATGATGTCCGATTGCATTTGCATACAGAGTTTGTTGTTAGTAATTCCACCATCAACACGCATCTCTTTCAATTTAATTCCAGAATCAGCTTCCATGGCATCAATGACCTCTTTAGTCTGAAAACAAATCGCTTCAAGCGCAGCTCTGGCAATATGTGCTTTGGTATTTGCTCTTGTTAATCCAATGATTACGCCTCGAGCATCACTTCGCCAATAAGGCGCGAAAAGCCCTGAAAATGCCGGGACAAAATAAACTCCGCCATTATCCGGAACAGATGAAGCCAAAGTTTCCACTTCTGCCGAGGAATTAATAATTCCTAACTGATCTCTAAGCCATTGAATTGCAGATCCTGTAACCGCAACTGAACCTTCTAAAGCGTATTGGACTGGAGAACTACCCAATTTATATAGCACAGTAGTTATTAAGCCATTTTTTGATCTAACTAGATTCGAACCTGTGCTAATTAATGCAAAGTTTCCTGTGCCATAAGTTGTTTTAGATTCGCCTTTTTCAAAGCAGGTTTGCCCAACCATGGCAGCTTGTTGGTCACCAAGTATCGCTGATACTGGAATTCCGTCAGAGGTTTTACCAAAGATTTCTGATGAAGATCTAATCTCAGGCAACCAAGCTCGATTAATTTCAAAAATAGCCAGAAGTTCATCATCCCAATCTAGAGTCTCTAAATTCATAAGTTGGGTTCGAGATGCGTTAGTGACATCAGTTGCAAATTCACCCGTTAGATTGAAAAGTAGCCAAGAATCAATAGTTCCGAATGCTAAGTTGCTATTATCTATAATTTTATTTTTTAGCAACCAATTCATCTTACTTGCAGAGAAGTAAGGCGCTATCGGAGTGCCACTCTTTTTGGTAATGAGCGCTTTGTTGCTCTCTGAAAATCTTTCTAAATAGTCGGCGGTACGCGTATCCTGCCAAACAATGGCATTTGATAGTGGTTTACCAGATTTTCTGTCCCAGGCGACAACGGTTTCTCGTTGATTAGTAATACCTATTGCAGATAAATCGCTCCTCTTTAAATTAGCTTTTGAAAGGGCACCTGAAATTACTTTTAAGGTATTAAGCCAAATTTCTTCAGCATCATGTTCGACCCAACCGGGATTTGGCAAAATCTGCTTATGTTCAATCTGTTCTTGCCCAACAATCTCACC
>JALRDT010000006.1 GCA_023262125.1 Candidatus Nanopelagicaceae bacterium
ACGTACTTTCCCAGTACACACTCCAGTTATTGAAAAGATTGAACTTCTCAAGAAGGGCGATGTACGTCGCGCCAAGCTTTACTACCTACGTGATCTACGCGGTAAGGCTGCAAAGATTAGAGAAAAGCGTGATGGCGTTGAAGGTTACGGTGACGGAATCACTTCTACACCTGATCTAGCACCTGAAGTTGTTGCTGAAGTTGCTGCAGCCGAAGTGACCGAAGCAAACGAAAACATTGCTGTGGCAGAGGTTCCAGCTGAAGTTGCGACTTCAGAAGTTGTGGATACAGCTGCTGAAACAGCAGAAGAAACAGCAGAAGAAGCTAAGTAATTGTTTCGCAAGGGGTCTTTCCTTCGCGAAATCCCTGCACTACTTGTAGTCGCGGTAATCGTCTCCCTAATTATCAAGACATTTATCGTTCAATTTTTCTATATTCCTTCTGGCTCAATGGAAAATACATTGCAGATAAAGGACCGAGTAGCAGTAAATAAAGTACCTTTCTTGAGCCGTGAAATTCACCGCGGAGATGTAGTGGTATTTAAAGATCCCGCAAATTGGCTACCAACATGGGATAAGCAAGTCGGAAACAAATATATTGTCATGGCAAAAGATGCTCTGGTTGCAGTCGGAATTCTTCCAAACCCTACTAAACAATTCTTGGTAAAAAGAGTAATCGGAATCGGTGGCGACAACATACAATGTTGTTCAAAAGATGGAAAAATCCTTGTAAATGGCCAACCAACCGATGAAAAATACATTTTTGCTGGCAATGTTCCAAGCGATATGAAATTTAATGTAACAGTCCCAGAGAAAAAACTTTGGGTGATGGGCGATCATCGTGGCGCTTCGGCAGATTCTCGTTATCACCAAGATGACGTTAATAATGGTTTTGTACCTGAAGCTGATGTCGTCGGTAGAGTTGTTGCGGTAATTTGGCCATTTAAGAACGCGAAGTTAATCGAGCGCGTCAATGCACTTAATTGAACAATCTTTAATTGATGCCGGTCTATCTCCGATTGCTGGAGTGGATGAAGCAGGGCGTGGAGCTTGCGCAGGGCCACTAGTAATTGCAAGTGTGATTTTAAAAGATATTAACTCACCGCACTTGTTATCTTTGAGAGACTCTAAAGAATTGACTGAAAAAGAACGCGAAGCGCTTTTCCCAATTATTCGTAATGAGGCATTATCTATATCAATCATCCAAGTATCACCTGAAGAAATCGATTCGCGTGGTGTGCATGCTGCAAATTTGGATGGTATGAGGCGAGCAGTGCAGAAACTAGAAGTTGCTCCGAATTATGTTTTAACCGATGGGTATGCGATTGAAGGAATGATCACTCCGAGTTTAGCCATTTGGAAAGGCGACCAGGTGGCACCATCGATAAGTGCTGCTTCAGTTATTGCAAAAGTTACTCGTGATCGAATAATGATTCATTTGGACGAGCAATATCCTGGTTATGGTTTAGCAAAACATAAAGGATATATAACTACAGCCCACACTCAAGCTATCGCTAAATTAGGAGTATTGGATATCCACAGGAAGTCTTACGCAAATATTGCAAGAGCTCTTGCTGAGGATGTGGATTAAAAAAACGCTCCACAGTTACATGAAATTAACTTTCATGTATGAATCAAAAACAGACAATAGGCAAAATTGGTGAAATTGCCACTGCCGAATATTTAATCAAACTTGGCTTTACAATACTGGGTCGCAATTGGAGAACTAAAGGCGGAGAGTTAGATTTAATTGCAAAAAGCCCTGCTGGAAAAGTTCATTTCGTAGAGGTAAAGACTAGAAGTTCTTTGGCCTTTGGGCACCCACTTGAGGCAATTGATAGAAAAAAAGCTCATCGTCTTCAAAAATTATCACTGGCTTGGCTGGTAACAAATAATTATTTTGGTGCAGATTATCAAGTTGATGTGGCCGCAGTTACTTTAAGCAGGACGCTTCGACCTACTATTGATTATCGAGCAGGGGTCCTATGAGCCTTGCGACGACAAAAGCTATCGCTCTCTCTGGCCTAAATGGTGAAGTTATTACTGTAGAAGTAGATATTGCAGATGGACTGCCGGGATTTACATTATTGGGTCTGCCAGATGCTGCACTAAATGAGTCGCGTGATCGAATTAGAGCGGCGCTTGCTAATTCAAATTTACCTTGGCCAAATAAAAAATTAACTATCGCACTATTGCCAGCTTGGTTACCAAAAACCGGAAGTGGCTTTGATTTACCAATCGCAATGGGAATTCTGGGGGCTCAAGCAATAGTCAACAATATCGACGAACTACTCTTCGTTGGCGAACTCTCTCTAGATGGAAAATTAAGGGAAACTCGGGGAATTTTACCTTCTCTAATATGTGCTTTTCGAAATGGAGTACGTAAAGCAGTAATTCCATTTGCAAATGCCGCTGAAGCAAGGTTACTACCGGAGATGCAAATTTATGCTTTCGAAAAAATAGGTGAGGTAGTTCAATGGTTGCAAACTGGCGAATTTGTAGAACAAAGATATTTTGATTTAGAAATTGAAAGCCCTGAAAAATTTTTAGATTTTGCGGATGTTGCAGGGCAGTTACCTGCCAGAAGAGCAGCAGAGATTTCCGCAGCAGGAGGACACAATTTTTTAATGATTGGGCCACCCGGAGTTGGCAAGACAATGATTGCCGAGAGATTACCAAGTATTTTACCGCCGCTTACTAAAGATGAGACTTTAGAAGTTAGTGCAATTCACTCCATCACAAATAGCAATCGCGAACCACTCTCAACAATCGCACCTTTTATCTCACCGCATCACAGCACAACCAGAATTGCAATGGTCGGAGGTGGAGCGCATGTAATAAAGCCAGGGGTATGTTCTTTAGCCCATCGCGGAGTCTTGTTTATAGATGAAGCACCAGAATGTGGCACCGGAGTTTTAGATTCTTTGCGACAACCATTGGAATCAGGTGCAATTACAATCTCTCGAGCTAATGGCAATTTAACTTTTCCGGCTAAATTTATATTGGTATTGGCTGCTAATCCATGTCCATGCGGAAGATTTACCGGAAAAGGTTTTGGATGCAGTTGCACTTCGATTCAAGTTCGCCGATATTTACAAAAACTCTCTGGACCACTCTTAGATCGAATTGATTTGAGAGTCTCTGTTGAAAATATAGGCCGCGTTGAGTTATTGGAGAGAGAAAATGAATCTAGCCATCAAATACGTAATCGAGTGATTGCAGCAAGGGCCAAAGCTGCAAATAGATTTAAGAATGAGGATTGGAGGCTTAATTCAGAGATTCCCCCGAAAGCGCTTAGGCAGCAATATCAACCAGTCAAAGCCGCAATGAATTTCTTGCATGATGAGTTAGATAAAGAGCGAATCACGGCTAGAGGTCTACACAAAATTATCCGAACAAGTTGGACTATTGCTGATCTAAAAGGAATCGAGTGCCCAACTTTAAGTGAAGTAACAGAAAGTTACAGATTGCGAGAAGGAATTGAATAATTTTTCAGATGAAGAAATTGTGGCAAGAGCGCAGATATTCGCATCGGTAGAAGCAGGTATGACATTTTGGTCAAGAGAAGTATTTGAAAAAGGCGCTTTCAAGGTTTTAGAACTTTGCAAAGAAGGTGAGTATAAAGAAGATGTTAAATCAATACTTAAGAGCAATGGCCATCAAGTCTTAGAAAAGTTAGCAGCACACAAAATTAATTTTTTTGTACCTGGCAAGCAATTCGATGAATTACCAGCTCCGCCAATAGGTTTGACATATAGGGGGGACATTCAATTACTTGAAAGAAGAATTGTTGCGATTGTCGGTACTCGTAATCCCACTCCTTACGGCTCAAAAGTAGCTGCCGAACTTGCGGCTAATTTTGCGGATCGAGAATGGGTTGTAGCAAGTGGTGGCGCTTATGGAATAGATGCCGCAGCACATAAGGGTGCGCTGCTATCTGAAGGTGAAACAGTAGCCGTAATGGCTTCTGGGCTAGATGTACTTTATCCGGCTGGGAACGCCCGACTATTTTCCGCAATAGAAGAGAGCGGTTTATTAATTTCTGAATATATGCCGGGCACACCAGCATTACCCTTTAGATTCTTAAATCGTAATCGAATTATCGCAGCGATCTCAGAGGGAACAATTGTGGTCGAAGCGGCTTTTCGCTCAGGCTCACTTCGAACTGCAAGAGATGCAGAATCAATAAGAAGAAAAGTCTTAGCAATTCCTGGCCCAATTAATTCTCCACTTTCAGAAGGCTGCCATCGTTTAATCGGAGAAGGAGCAGCTGTAATTTGTACAGGAGTAAATGATGCATTGGAATTAATGCGATAATTAAGCTAATGAAATCTGGATTTGTAGCCATTATTGGTAGGCCAAATACCGGTAAGTCGACCCTAATTAATTCATTAGTTGGTCAAAAAGTTGCAATCACTTCTCATCATCCAAATACCACTCGTCATGCAATCCGAGGCATAGTAAATGGTCCAGATTTTCAAGCAGTATTGGTCGATACACCCGGTATGCACAAACCCCGCACTTTGCTTGGTCGCCGCTTAAATGAAGTTGTAAATGAATCCCTTGAAGATGTTGATATTGTGATTATGACCTTTCCTGCAAATGAAAAAAGTGGAGTAGGCGACGAACATATATTAAATATAGTTAAAACTTCGCGTGCAAAGAAAATAGCAGTGGTGACCAAAATAGATACAGTGGCAAAAGAAATTGTTCCACTTAAATTAATGGAAGTAGGACAACTTGCTGATTGGACTGAAATAATCCCCGTATCTGCTGTCAAATCTATGCAGATAGATGTTCTTACAAATTTATTATCAAAACATTTACCAGAAGGCCCAAGACTCTATCCAGATGATCAAAAGAGCGATCAAAGTATTGAAAAACTAATCTGCGAACATATCAGAGAGGCGGCGATCAAAGGTGTCAGAGAAGAGATGCCACACTCAATTACTGTCACTATTGATGAAATTACCAAACGAGATAATAAAGATTTTTACGACATACATGCCACAATTCATATCGAACGAGATTCACAACGTGGCATCCTGCTTGGTCATAAGGGAGAAATACTCAAAAATATTGGAATTGTTGCCAGAAAAGATATCGAAAGCTTATTAGGAGCAAAATGTTTCTTGGGTTTACATATCAAAGTAAGTAAAGAATGGCAGAAGGATCCAAAATTGCTAGAGCGCTTAGGATTTATGGAGTAACTGGTTTCCTGGATGCAAAGTAGGAACCAATTAATACCAATGGCAAGCCTGCGATAATTCCAAGAGTTAATGGTTCCCCCAGGATTAAAACACCTAAAACTACGGCAAAAGCAGTATTCAAATAAGTAACCATCGAACCACGCGCTTGGCCAATCTCTTTTATCAGCGTGAAATAAACCATAAATGCAATTCCGGTACTAAATACACCGAGTCCAATCAGTGAAGCGGTCGCGTTAAATGACGGCATTTCTTTAGGCAGGCTAGTCAATGCAGACGGGGCAAAAATAATTGCCGTAATGGTCATGGCTACTGCATTAATTGCAACACCATCACCATTTGGCATTCCCTTTAAAATTATTGCCATGGCCGTTGAGTAGAGAATTGCTGCAAGCACGATTTGAAAAACTGAGAAAGTATCTGCACTGCCTGAAATAGTCTCTATTCCAACAATCAAAATCAATCCAAAGAAGCCAATTACAATTCCCATTAATCTCTTTGCATGCCATACCGTCTTATCTCCAGCCATTGAAGAATAAATAGTTGACCAGATTGGAACTGTTGCAACTAGCAAACCAGCTAAGCCAGAATTGATTTTAGTTTCAGCGTGGGTAATTAAATACCAAGGACCACACATTTCGAATATGGCATATACCAAAATCCATTTAAAACCTCGGAGTGTTTGTTTCATTACACCACGGCTAATTGCAATTGGAAAGAGAATTGCAGCGCCAATTACTACACGTCCGAAGACCACAACTGACGGATCGAATTCACGTACCGCTACTCGCATAAATAAGTATGGAATACCCCATAAGAATCCAACCAAAATAAATTTGGCGAGGCTTTTGCGAGTCATAAGGTGAGGAAGTCTAGCTGATTACTTATTTAGGACACTCTCATAAAGTTTGATGGTTTGTTTAGCAACTTCGTCCCAACCAAAGTGTTTTTCAGCACGGATACGACCGGCTTTTCCCATTTCATTCAATAGTTTTGGCTTGGACATTAAATCTTCTATTTGAGCTGTAAAGTCCGCTTCAAATTTCTCAGTATTTTTTGAATCATAATCAACTAATCGACCCGTTTCATTATGTGCAACTACCTCTGGAATACCACCAACACGTGAACCAAGTACTGCAGTTTCGCACCCCATAGCTTCAAGATTGACAATTCCAAGTGGTTCATAAATTGAAGGGCATAGGAATAGATCGGCATTAGTAAGTAGCGCAGTTAACTCATCATGCGGTGCCATCTCTTTTATCCACCAGATGTTCTTTCTATTTGCCTGAAGTTCCGCAATTAGTTCCGCAACTTCTTTTCCGATACCTGGTTCATCTGGAGATCCAGCAGCAAGTACTAATCCATATTCGGGAGAGACTTTCTTCCATGCTCTCAGGAGATGCGCTAAACCTTTTTGACGAGTAATGCGACCTACAAAAATTGCATATCGCCCTTCGATTCCATATTTATTCAAGACTTCAGTATTTTTATTTGGCGCAAACTTGCTCACATCAACGCCATTTCTGATAGTTACAACTTTTGCAGGGTCTATATTTGGGTAAGCACTCAATACGTCTGCTCGCATACCATCTGAAACCGCAATGATTGCTTGAGCAGCCTCGTAAGCACTTTTCTCTGCCCAAGATGAAATTCGATATCCGCCACCTAATTGCTCTGCCTTCCAAGGGCGTAGCGGTTCAAGTGAGTGAGCACTAACTATGTGTGGGATTCCGTGTAGCAAATTTGCCGTGAAACCTGCAAAATTGGCATACCAAGTATGGGAATGAATTACATCCACGGAAACCAATTGATCAGCAATAGATAAATCTGTTGCCAATGCTTGAAGCGCGGCATTGGATTTCTCAAAAGCGGCAGGAGTTTCATAACCAAATGCATCAGAACGTTCGCCTCCAAAGCAATGTACATCTACCTCTATATTCGCTTGCTTTCTAAGTGCTTGAGATAATTGAACGACATGAACTCCAGCTCCTCCATAAACTTGAGGCGGCCACTCTTTTGTTACTAGGCCGACCCTAAGTTTCCCTGAATTTCTAAAATCGGAGTTCATGACTTAACTTTAATAGACATTAATAGACTTTAATAGTTAAGCACTATCCCGCTAGCGCGTAGCAAGTTAGAATGAGACATGGCGTTGCGCGATGTTCCACTAGGAATTGTTTTAGCAGGTGGCGAAGGCAAACGTTTAATGCCACTTACTGCCGATCGTGCCAAGCCTGCAGTGCCTTTTGCGGGCTCCTACAGATTAATCGATTTTGTTCTATCAAATCTAGTTAACGCTGATCTTCGAAGAATCGCTGTACTTACTCAGTACAAATCTCATTCACTTGATCGCCACATCACTACAACTTGGCGAATGTCTACGCTCCTTGGAAATTATGTAACGCCGGTTCCTGCTCAGCAAAGATTGGGACCACGGTGGTACACCGGAAGTGCTGACGCAATTTTGCAGAACTTCAATTTAATTCATGACGAGAACCCAAAAGATGTTTTAGTTTTTGGTGCTGACCACGTTTATCGAATGGATCCGATGCAAATGTTCGAACAGCATCGCGAAACCAAAGCCGGAATCACCATTGCAGCTATTAGAGTTCCGCGCGCTGAAGCCACAGAATTCGGTTGCATCGAACTTGCCGATGATGGAATCACAATTAAAGCATTCCACGAGAAACCAGCTAATCCGCCAGCTATGCCAGGTCATCCAGATTTAACTTTGGTCTCAATGGGAAATTACATTTTTAGAAGAGACGTTATGGAAGAGGCGCTAATTTTAGATTCAGAAAATCTAGAATCTCGTCACGATATAGGTGGGAACATCATTCCGATGCTTACTGCACAAGGACAAGCAAAAGTTTATGATTTTGCAAATAATGTTGTTCCAGGAGAGACGCCTCGCGACAAAGGTTATTGGAGAGACGTTGGTTCCATAGATGCCTATTTTGATGCCCACATGGATTTGGTTTCAGTTCATCCTATTTTTAATCTTTATAATAGAGATTGGCCTTTGCTTACAAATCCGCCATCACTTCCACCTGCGAAATTTTCTGAGGGTGGTTTAGCTCAGGATTCAATTGTTGCTGCTGGATCAATAATTGCCGGAGGACATCTTGGACATACTGTTACTGGTTACGATGTTATGGTCGGAAACGGTGCATTCGTCGATCACGCAGTTTTGATGCCAAATGTCCGAGTAGGAGACCGCGCAGTAATTCGCAGAGCGATAATTGATAAAGGCGTAATAATTGAAAATGGCGCACAAATTGGGGTCGATTTAGAACGAGATCGTCAGAGATTTACAGTCACTGAGAGTGGAATTGTGGTTGTGGGTAAGGGCGTACGCGTAACCGCATAGTTAGATATATAGGCAGTTAGTAGTCTTACTAGCCAGTTCGGGCTAGACTTTCCGTTAAGTCAACGTCGACCTTGAGTTTATTAGGGCTTTTTAGCCAAATCTAATTCTTATTTTAGAAATTTAAATGGAGTAATTCATGCGTATTGGTGTGCTTACTGGCGGCGGCGACTGCCCAGGATTAAATGCAGTTATCCGTGCAGTAGTTCGTAAAGGCGTTAAAGAGTACGGTCACGAGTTTGTTGGTTTCCGTGATGGATGGCGTGGCCCTCTCGAAGGTTTGACGATGGAACTAAACATTCAAACTACTCGTGGAATTTTGCCACGCGGTGGAACAATTCTTGGGTCATCACGTACCAACCCGTTCAAAATTGAAAATGGCGTTGAGAGAATTAAAGAGAATCTAGAGAAGATGGGAATCGATGCACTTATTGCAATCGGTGGTGAAGATACTTTAGGCGTTGCAACAAAATTAGATGCGCTAGGTGTAAAAGTAATTGGAGTGCCAAAGACCATTGATAACGACTTAAACAACACCGATTACACATTCGGTTTTGATACTTCGGTCAATATCGCCGTTGAAGCCATTGATCGCTTGCACACAACTGCTGAGTCACACCACCGAGCATTAATCGTTGAAGTTATGGGACGTCACGCAGGTTGGATTGCTCTACATTCAGGTATTGCAGGTGGCGCAGCTTGTATTTTGATCCCAGAAGTGAAGTTCTCTGTAGATAAAGTTTGTGAATGGGTCGAATCACGTTTCAAGCAGTCTTATGCACCAATCATTGTGATTGCTGAAGGCGCAATTCCACAAGACGGAGATATGGTCACCAAAGATCAGACTCTTGATGCCTTCGGCCATGTAAAACTTTCGGGAATTGGTGATTGGCTGGCAAAACAGATTGAAGCAAAGACTGGCAAAGAGGCGCGAACCTCTGTGCTCGGTCATATTCAACGTGGTGGCTCACCAACTGCATTTGACCGCGTTCTTGCAACCCGTTTTGGTCTTCAGGCAATTACAGCTGCTTCGGAAGGCGATTGGGGCAAAATGGTCGCGCTACATGGAACGAATATCGTTCGAGTTCCTCTGGCTTCGGCAACCGAGAAGTTAAAGACCGTTCCAGTCGAACTTTATAAGGAAGCGGAGATCTTCTTCGGTTAGTTAGACTTTCCTAATGTCTATTAATCAACTGAACGTGGATAGTCTCTTTGATTCAAGCCTTGTGGCTGCGCAGCAACCACATTGGCCAGCCGATGAATTAGCTTCGGCGGTAAAGGAATTAAAGAGCTATCCACCTTTAGTTTTTGCAGGTGAATGTGATGATTTGCGTTCACATATTGCGCAGGCTGCAGAAGGCAGAGCATTTTGGTTGCAAGGCGGAGATTGCGCTGAGACATTTGCATCGGCAACTGCAGATTCAATTCGTGATCGAATAAAGACTATTCTGCAGATGGCTGCTATTTTGCAATATTACTCATCAATGCCGGTAATCAAAGTAGGGCGTATGGCTGGGCAGTTTGCTAAACCACGCTCATCGGATACTGAAACTCGCGGTGACGTAACTCTTCCTGCTTACCGCGGAGATGCAGTAAACGATTTGGCTTTCACACCTGAATCCAGACGTCCAGATCCGCATCGTTTAGTTCGCGTTTACAACACTTCGGCCGCTACTTTGAATTTAGTGCGCGCATTTACTCAAGGTGGATTTGCAGATCTACGTAAAGTTCACGATTGGAATAAAGGATTTGTAAAAGATAATCCTTACGCAACTCGTTATGAAGCAATGGCAACAGAAATTGGTCGCGCTTTAGATTTCATGAAGTCTGCAGGCGTAGATCCAGATGCCTTCAAAACAGTTGAGTTTTTCTCAAGCCATGAAGCTTTAATTCTTGAGTATGAAAAAGCGTTAACTCGCATTGACTCTCGCACTGGAAATCCATACGACGTTTCTGGACATTTCATTTGGATCGGCGAACGCACTCGCCAACTCGATGGAGCGCATGTTGAATTTGCTTCTAAGGTTCGAAATCCAATTGGCGTAAAGCTTGGACCAAAGTCAACTGTGGATGATGCCCTTCGCTTGATTGATAAATTAGATCCAAATCGCGAACCTGGGCGTTTAACCTTCATTACGCGCATGGGTGCCGGCAAGATTCGTGAAGCTCTGCCAGGTTTAGTTGATGGTGTTATAAAATCCGGTGCAAAAGTTCTCTGGGTATGCGATCCAATGCACGGCAATACTTTTGAGTCATCAACTGGATATAAAACACGTCAATTTGAAGATGTGATGGATGAAGTTAAGGGATTTTTCGAGGTTCATAAAGCACTTGGAACTCATCCAGGCGGAGTTCATATCGAACTTACTGGCGATGATGTGACTGAGTGTTTAGGCGGAGGCGCAAAAATCTCTGCTGAAGATTTGGCTTCTCGCTACGAAACAGCCTGCGATCCTCGCCTAAACCATACACAGTCTTTGGAGTTGGCATTCTTGGTTGCAGAGATGTTGCGCGACCGATAATTTTTGCAAGTGCCTCTACTTACTTCCACTTTCGAATCTCCAATAGGTGGGATAAATTTGATTTCAGACGGATCGATATTACTTGCAGCAAATTTGAGCAATCTAAAAGCGGCTAAGGATTCGTTGCATACCGACTATGACGATTTCAAGTTTGAATCTGTTAAAAAGATTCCAGTGATTACTGATTTGCTAAAGGATTATTTCGATGGCGATATCTCCGCAATCAATGGAATAAAAGTTTCGCAGCCAGGTGCTGCCTTTTCTCAAGCGGCATGGAAAGCTATGAGAAAAGTTAAGGGTGTAATTTCCTACTCAGAGTTAGCAGATCGAGCTGGTTCTCCAGCTGCAGTTCGTGCTGCAGGTAGTGCTTGCGCCAAGAATGCAATTGTCTTAGTGGTCCCGTGTCACAGAATTGTTAAGACTGGTGGCAACTTAGGAAATTATGCATATGGATTAAACAAAAAAGAGTGGTTACTTCGACACGAGGGTGCGCTTTAATACCTCACAAGTTTGTTCGATATCTGAATCAGTTAAATCTTTATGAGTTACCATTCTAACGAAATTCTTTCCGAGCGCCCCGGCAAGAATCCCATTCTCTTTTAAAGTTCCGGCATATTGGGCTGCATCAAACGGATATTCTGAAACATCTAAAGCCACAATATTTGTATCTGGTTTAGGCAGCCCACATGCACTTGCAATAACTGCAGCACGATTGTGATCTTCTTTCAATCTTTCTATATTGTGATCAAGAGCGTAATTAATAGCGCCAGCTAAAAGACCGATTTGGCGCATTCCGGCACCATATCTTTTTCGCCAAATACGTGCTTCGGCAATCTTCTCTTTCGTTGAAAGCATCATGGAACCAATCGGCGCGCCGAGCCCTTTTGAGAAACAGACACTCATAGTTTCAAAATATTTTCCGTAATCAGAGAATTTGATACCAGATGCCACATGCGCATTCCAGATTCTGGCGCCATCTAAATGCAATGGTAATTTCATCTCTTGTGCACCTTTAAAAAGTTTCTGGATTTCATCAAGAGATTGAACTGTTCCGCCACCAAAATTATGAGTGTCTTCAACTGCAATTGCTTTAGTTGATACTAGGTAAGGACCCGCGTCCGGATGCGCTAATGCAAGTGCGGTATCAGCGTGTAATTTGCCATTAATTGAAGGAAAAGTCCGGGTAGTAATTCCGCTAAAGGCTGCAGCGGCACCTAATTCCGCGCGAGCGATATGAGCGGTTTGATCGAGAATTAACTCTTCACCAGGTTTTACAAGTAAACGGATACTCAATTGGTTGGATAGCGAACCTGTTGGCGTGAACAAACCTGCTTCTTTGCCAAACATGGCAGCGACTCTCGCCTCTAGAGCATTAATAGATGGATCATCGCCATAAACATCGTCACCGACAGGTGAAGCAACCATAGCTTCGAGCATCTCTTTGGTTGGCTTGGTAACGGTATCTGAACGCAGATCAATCAATTTTTAGCACCTTCATAGAAAACGATTGTATACATAGAGATTACAACTAAAAGTCCACCAATTAAAGTGCGAGTGGAGAGAATTTCTCCGCCTAAAGTGATTGCAAATAAGGCAGAGAAAACCACCTCCATGGTCATTATGACCGCCGCTTTTGTTGATTCGAGAATCGCCTGTGACCAAGTTTGAATAATGAAAGCAGTAACTGTGCAGACAATTGCGGTGAATATGATTACTCCCCAAACGCCGCTATCTGGGGGAGTTTGGAATCCTTCGATAAGGGCAGCTATTCCAGTAACAACTGCAACTACTAAAATTTGCATAAAAGTCATCGCCCATACATCACGACCTTGACTCCATTTGCTGAGTGCGATGATTTGGCCGGTGTAACAAAGTGCGCTGATTAAAACTAGCAATTCTCCGATGCCTACCGAAAATCCCTTCAAAGAGAGTAAACCAAGGCCGGTGGTAGCAATTCCGATCGAAACCCAGACAGTCCTTCCAAGTTTTCTACCGCCAAAAAATTGTTCAAATAGAGGAGTAGCAACTACGTAAAGACCAGTAATAAATCCAGTTACAGCTGCACCAGTCATATCTAAACCATAAGTTTGAAAAATAAATCCAGCTGCGAGAAATAGACCAGTTATTCCGCCACGTTTAACAATATCTTTATTAATCTTTTTGATTATTTGCGGACGAATAATAATTAGAGCAATGGCGGCAAGTGCAAAACGGTAAAAAAGGAAGCTATTTACAGATTGACGGCCAAGCGCATCTTTCATCGTGACGAATGCCAAGCCCCAAGACATGGCCACCCCTAGTAATAGCCATGAAGCTAATTTATGTTTCATCCACGTAACTTCTTTAAAAGTGCGACCTCTTTGCCATGTTCGGGTTCTTCGCCAGGAGTCTCAAGGATTAAAGGCGCATTAGCAATTGCAGGGTGTTGGAACATCTCCTTAAATGAATCTAATCCAATATATCCTTCGCCAAGATTTTGATGACGATCTTTCAAGGCGCCGCACACATCCATAGAGTCATTTGCGTGTACAAGCTGGAATCGCTCTGCACCAGCAATTTGAACAAGTAAATCGAGTGTTTCAGTCATTCCACCCTTTTTGGCGATGTCATGACCAGCTGCAAATACATGGCAGGTATCCAAACAGATTCCAACTTTAGGATGATACTCAAGCGCCTTCAAATAATTTTCTAAGTCATCTAGTTTTTTCACTAATGATTGACCTTGGCCAGCAGTTGGTTCGAGTAATAGCGAAGGTCCATCTTCAGGAAGTGAATTTAGAATCGGCATCATTCCTTCATGAATTTGCTTCCAGGCATTTGCAACATGCCCTTCATCGACAGCAGAGCCTGTATGGATAACAACACCTAAAGCGCCAATTTCTTTGCCACGTTTTAGAGAATAGGCTGTAGAAGCAAGTGAATTCTTATATGTGCTTTCAGTGGGTGAACCTAAATTAATGAGAAAAGGCGCATGTACATATGTAGTGATATCCATTGCTGCCGCTTTAGTTTTGAAATCTTCGTCTGCTGCAGGATTTGGTTCGGGCATTGCCCAGCCACGTGGGTTAGATGCAAAAACTTGAATTACTTCAGCTTTTATTGTTTCTGCATAACCAAGTGAGCGCTTAGCCATTCCACCAGATGTAGGAGTATGAGCTCCGATGCGAGGCAAAGATTTTGAAGGCTTAGGCATTTGCCTACCCTACAGTGATAGTCACCTTACTTCCACGAAGGACTTTACTTCCCACTTTCGGAGAAATCGCAGTTACTTGCTTAACAGCCTTTGTTCCCATGCGCTTGATAGTCACCTGTAAATCTAGTGCCGTTAATACTGACTTTGCTTTAGCTTCAGATAATGAGTAGACATTAGGAATAAAGACATAGGCCGATCCTTTTGAGATTACTAAAGATAGTGCAGAACCTTTTGGATAACTCTTTACTTCTGATGGATTTTGAGAGATTACCGCGCCTGCAGGAACTGTCTCACTGAATTCATATTTAGGCGTAACTTTAAATCCTGCAGTCGTCAAAGTATTTAGCGCTTCTTCACCTGATTTATTAACGAAATTAATTAAAGGAATTTGCTCAATACCTTTACTTACGACCAATTTAATCCCTGCACCACGTTTGACTTTTGTACCCATGACTGGCTCAGAGCTAATTACGAAGCCTTTGGGAATCTTCTCACTAAAAATTTGCTGAACTACAGGCTCTGCTATTGGGATAGAAGAGAGCACTTTGATTGCAGCTTCAACTGTTAATTGAGCAACCATAGGAATTGAATATCTCTCTGGTCCTTTTGAAAGAGTGATTAAAACAACTGCACCCTCTTTTACTTTATCTCCACCTGCAGGACTTGTAGAAATAATTATTCCCTTTTGTAAATCTTCGCTAAATTCCTCTTTGGATACTTCGCTAGTTAATCCAATTGGTTTTAGTAAATTTTCGGCATCCGACATCGTGCCGCCAACAAGTGATGGCACTGTTACTCGCGCACCTGGGCCAATCAAGCTCCACCAACCACCAATACCAACTGCAACTGCAAGAATTAACGCGACTTTCCTAAATTTTCGTTTAGGTTTCTTAATTTTTTCTTTGTTTTCCGATTTGGAAATTTCACGAGTGATCTCTCTGGTGACCTCTTCTTCAACTATTTCTTTACGTTTTGATGGTTTAGGTGTCTCTTGACGAATAGGTAAATCAAGCTCGAGGCTCATCTGCTTCTTGGAAGGATCAGATTTAATTTGAATGTTTCGTAGTAGTGATGCAAAAGTTGCGCCATCTTTTGGGCGATCATCGGGATTTCTGCTAGTTGCTGCATAAATTAATTCATCTAAATCTTTTGGAAGTTTAATGCCTTTAGAGCTCACCCGAGGAATATCTTCGTTGACATGAAGATATGCAATTTGAAGAGGAGAGTCGCTTATGTGTGGCCTTTTTCCGGTAAGCATTTCAAATGCCATTACACCAATTGAATAGATATCACTTCGGGCATCAGAGATACCACGTTGCACTTGTTCAGGTGATAAATATGAAACGCTACCGAGAATGACACTGGCTTCTGCAGTCATAGTCTGACCAAGATTAGTACCTCGCGCTAAACCAAAATCTGCAATTTTAATTCTGCCATCATTCGAAATAAGAATATTTTCTGGCTTGATATCGCGATGGACAATTCCAATTTGATGTGCCGCTGCAAGAGCAGAAATTACAGGGGATAAGTAATTGATAGTTTCGTTTACTGAAAAAGAACCTTTGCTTGAAATCAATTCACGAAGTGTTTGTCCCTCAACTAATTCCATCACTAAAAAGACTGCAGGAATGCCTGATTGATTCCAGCCTTGATCCATCACATTTACGATATTTGGGTGAGATAAAGATGCTGCAGCTTTTGCTTCTCGGATAAAGCGAGTAATAAATTCTTCATCTTGAGCAAGATGCGGATGCATTATTTTGACCGCAACTTTTCTATCTAAACGGGTATCTAAGCCTTCGTAGATAGTGCCCATTCCGCCATTAGCGAGAATTCGGAGTAGCTCATAGCGGTTATCTATTAATTGTCCGCTCAAATCACTCACGGGGTGGATTTTAGGTGGTGGTTATTATGAAATCCGCGAATTCGCGGGTGCGTTCATCAATAAAGTGTTTAGCTTCACGAATTTGCCACTCTCTAATTCTATTTTCGTAGTCGAGACCGTCTCTATCTAGCACTCGCTTGAAGGCAATTTCGGGCTCGGTCTCAACCCAATACAAAGTAGTGGCATAGGTCCGGGCAAGACTCTGACCTGCGCCAACCCCTTCGATTATCAATGAGTCAGCTGGTTGAATTTCTTTTAAACCATTAAAACAATACTCATGCCAATCGAAAGTTTTTATTATAGAACTTCTGCCATTTACAAAATTCTCTAATATTTCAACTAAGGTATTTGTTAAATCCATGCCCAGCGCTTCATCCCAGCCATTGTAATGATCATCTAAATGAATTACTTCGCAACCCAACTCTTCTTTCAATCGAAGAGCTAAAGTGGTTTTACCTGATCCCGCTGGTCCGTCTACAAGTATGATTTTTGGATTCGAAGCCATCTGACCCAACCAACAATTGCAACTATTGTAAATGCAAAATAGAGCACCGAAGTAAACCAATATTTGAGAACTCCATATTGAATTGTTGCCAAAGCATCTACAGCAAACCAGACTGGCCACGATTCATATTTTTCATAAACCATTAAGACTTGTGCCAGAAAAGATCCTAGAAAAATAAGTGCATCAGTTCGATAAGCCGCTGCGCCGATGCTTTGTAGCCATGGTGTGAAAATTAACCAAGCCACAATTAATGCAGCGACACATAGTGCAAGTTCACGTTGCGTTAATTTTCCAGGTTTGGCACCTTTAGGACCCCAACCGAACCAACCCCAAATTCCTGCTACGATAAAAACTATTTGTAATAATGCAGATGCAATCAGATCAACTTTCCAAAAGAAAATTCCATAAAGTGCACTTGAAACGACCCACCATGGCCAAGTTATTCTTTTGGTTGTAGTTCCATACCAAACCCCAATAAAACTTGTGACGCTTGCAAAGAACTCAAGGAAAGTTACTTGATAACCCCAAGCTGTGAAAAAGGTAGACATGAATTCCTCCCTGGTTCGCATTACCGAACCGGTTAGGCGGTCGACTCTTAGGTCCTCTCAGCCAACTTTTGGCTCCCGCGTTGAACTAACTTTACCGCGCCCTCTTTGTAACTATCGAGACCATCTCAGTTAGCAATTTTCGCGCCTGGGTAGTTAACTCTTCACGGTCAATGGCATCAAGAGCTTGCTCAGCTAACTTTTCGATTAGAGCTTCTACATGTGTTGGCGCACCGCTATCTAATATCACCTCTGCTAAGCCACCAATGTCATCAGTGCCAAGTTTCTTTTCTATTAATCTCTTTGTCTGATCACTCCCGCGATCATATGCAAAGGCAATTAACGCAGTTCGCTTGCCTTCACGTAAATCATCACCTGCAGGTTTTCCAGTCTCAGAAGGGTTACCAAAGACCCCGAGCAAGTCATCTCTTAATTGAAAAGCCTCGCCAAGAGGTAACCCATATTCTGAGTAAATTGTTAAATATTCATCGAAATTTTTTGGTTGTGCAAGCGCGGCACCAAAATGAAGTGGCCTTTCAATACTGTACTTACCAGATTTGTAGCGCGCTATTTTGAGCGAGCGTTCGACGCTGAAGTTACTTTGAGTCTGCTCGTAAACATCTAGAAATTGGCCAGCCATTAACTCAATTCGCATAATGTCATGTATTTGATTTAAATTTTCATTTGCAAGATTTGAGTCGTGTATTGCTTTCTCATTCCAGACTAACGCTAAGTCCCCAATTAAGATTGCAGCTGAATCTCCAAATTGTTTGTGCATTGCAGGCTTGCCGCGCCTAGTAGCAGATTTATCCATCAAATCATCATGTATTAATGCGCTTGCTTGCAAAAATTCAAGAGATGCGCAAGTTTCAAAAACTTTAGGAGTAATTTCTCCGTGAGCACCTAAAAAACCTATTAAAGAAAAAAGTGATCGAAAGCGCTTTCCTTGCGAAAGATATTCTTTGAGCGAATTTGCTATTGGCTTTAGTTGATCATCAATTTCAGATATAAGAGCGCAGTAACTGTCGACTTGCTCTTCAAGGGCGATATTTATGCCCTCTCTTAATTGATTAATGTTCATGACTTGGACGATTCTTTATCCCACGGACTGCATTTGCAAGCAATTCTCCAGCAATTCCTGCATGAGCTAAGGAATCTAAGTGTTTTACTCTAAATATTCGCTTATTAGCGGTGCGAATTTTGGTAATTAATTGATTGTCAGAGTTACCGGCCTTCCCAGGTCGAATTTGGTCAACTTCAGCAAATTGATCGAAATCAGGAATATCTACTTTCCCAGTTAGAACCAACGAATATTTTCCTAATCCGGCAGAGGATGCATAGATATCTGTGCTTAATCCATCTTCATGAAAAATTATCTTTCGGATCGGAAGTTGTTCTGGATATCCATTAATTCCGATAAGTCTTTGGGTAGGTGTCTCATGTATTTGATTGGCTTCGATTAAATAGTCGTAATCATCTATAACTGTAAAAGATGCACCAAGTTCTAAGGCCCGGCTCTTTAGCGCATCCGTGAGTGCTCCCAAACCACCGTCGATCTGCCAGATACCAAATGATTCCTCTACAAAAGCAGCAATATGTGACCACTTGTATATGCCGGCAGGGTATCCAAGATAAGTAGCGTAATGAGCCATAATTTTTCGCAGGATCGGATTATTAATTATTGGAGCTCTCATACGAAGATATGTACTTACATCAAATTTAAAAGAAGAGAATTCCCATTCGACATAATTTTCTCGAATCCGATCCCATAAATATTCACCTTGTTTTAGTGCCAATTCCCATTCGGCAGCAGCTGCAGTGCCAAGTTTATTTTCAATTTCGGTTAATCGAGCATTTCTAGAAAGGTTCTCAAAACTAATAGTAATTTCTTTAAATTGAAAAACAAAAGCTGGTTCGGCAGGATTTACATTCAAAACTTGTCCAAAATGTTTGCCAGTTTTTTGAAAAAAATCTCGATAAACCGCGGGGAGTGTAAAAAGGGGAGCGCAATCGAAAGCATAATCTTTGATTATTGTGTTCTGATAACACTGGCCATTAATCGCTACTTCATATTTAAATTTTGAAAGCCTGGCCGCCGCTGTTAAGGCTGCAATCCCTGCCCCTTCTATTTGGACTTTCTTGCCTGAGGAATTTTTCAATTAGGACTGCCCAAATATCTTTTAGATAGGTACCAACCCAAAATAATGCCAAAAGCTAAGCCGCCAACTAGAGCAGTTCCTTGCTTACCAAAGAAGAATAAATTAGCAATAAAGTTATAGATCCAAGTCCATACTAGAAATAGATCTACCGAATTCATAGAAGCGCTAATCTTTCTGCGCACCTTTGGAAGTATTAAATTGGCCAAACCAAAGACCACTACACCCACAAAAAGCCAACCAACTACATTATCCAGAGGAATATGTGTTTGAAATGGAATATGAGCCCCATTGAATTCCCATGTTTTGTAATTATTGGCAACCAGAATTTGATCAAAAAATAAGGCGTAGGCAGTAATTGCAGCACCACCTGAAATCATCACCCAGTTTGGAGCAATCTTTCTGGCCATAATCATTAAAGGATGAACAGATCCGAGCCAAAAAATGAGAACTAATATTGGTACCCCAAAAAAAGTGGTCCCTAAATTTTGATATTTAATGTTTCCAAAAGGCCAACCAGTGTTTATGGAAATAAATTCAATTAAGAAGCCGAACACAAGTACAAAGAGTAGATAGCTCCAGAAATAGCGTTTTGCAAATGCT
>JALRDT010000016.1 GCA_023262125.1 Candidatus Nanopelagicaceae bacterium
GTTATGAATCGTCAACTCGAAGTAATTTACGGTGAGCGTCGCTCAGTTCTAGAAGGAAAAGATATTTCAGTACAGGTTCAGCGATTCTTAGATGAAACCATCACGGCATATGTAACAGCTGCAACTGCAGATGGATATGCAGAAGATTGGGATTTAGATACTTTATGGGCGGCTATTGGCGCCATTTATCCAATTTCATTTACCTTAGCTGACCTGGAAAAGGAAGTTGGTGGCAGAGGGGCGCTCGACACTGATTTTCTAGCAGCTCGCATCGTTGAAGATGCAATTGCTGCTTACAAGAAGCGTGAAGAGACATTGACTCCAACTGTCATGCGCGAACTAGAACGCAAAGTGCTGCTCTCGGTGCTGGACCGTAAATGGCGTGAACACCTTTATGAAATGGATTATTTACAAGAAGGTATTGGTCTTCGTGCGATGGCACAACGTGATCCATTGGTTGAATACCAGCGCGAAGGCTATGACTTATTCGCTGCCATGATGGAAGGAATCCAAGAAGAGATTGCTGGATTCATCTTTAATGTTGAAGTAACAGTTGAAACTGAGCATGTTCATGGCGGTGGCTTAGATGCACCTAAGCCTCAGCAGCTTTCATATTCATCAGCTGACGAAAGTGGCGTGGTCAAAAGTGGCGAAGTTACCCGTAATTCACCTTGTCCTTGCGGTTCGGGCAAGAAATACAAACGCTGCCACGGCGCTGCTAACTAATTTAGATTAAATCTAAACTGGTACAGATCCACTTGTGATCTACTCCTTCGAAGCGTAGTGCCATAGAACGAAGACGGTCTTTAAATCTAACAGTCACCGTACTTTCACATAGGCCATCAAGTGGTTGGTTGATATAGATTCTACGAAATTTTCCAACCTCTTTTTGATATCCAATTGCAGTTACTAAGTCTTGATATACAGATCTATGACAGTATTTTGATAGATGAGAAGCTGGACGTTTTCCGGCCCAAATTTCTAAAACGCTTTTAGCGAAATTTTCTGCGAATTTAGTTATCTCAGGAAGTTCGCTTGCGGAAGTCGGCTCTGGCTCAAATCCAGGAACATAATCTTCTTTATAAAGACTTGATAGCTTGTAAAGATATGGTTCTTGTACATAAGTATTTTCCATACCCATAACATCTGACAAATTTCAAATTTAGCCATCAGAAATTAAGTCCAAATCATCTAGCACTAAAGTCTGATTGTTAAGAAATAATTCCTACTTTTGCACAGAATTCATAGCGTCTACCTATGAAAAACCGAATCGATTATAAAAATATACTAGCTATCACGATAATTGTTGCCTCTTTTTTGGTCGCAATTGGCTTGGCACTTCTTGCCAATAATCGCTCCACTTATTGGGTTGCAGCGAAAGATTTAATTCCAGGCCATATGGTCGATAGCACCGATTTCATAGCTGTAAAAGGCGCGTTTGATAAAGATGCAATTGGATATATTGAAAGTGATCAAAGTCCAATTGGATATTCAATTTCGAAATACGTTGCCGCGGGGGAGTACTTAAATCAGAGCGCCCTAGTCGAAAATACTGGCGAACTCAATGTAAAACTTTTCTCCTTTGCAGCAAGTGCAGCTGATTTGCCAGCTGCGGTTCGCATTGGCGACACTGTCAATCTTTATCAAGTGATTAATGACAACGGAGATGGCAATGAAGTGCCCAGCGAGTTAGTGATTGAAGAGGTATTTGTTGTAGACCTCAATCGTAAGAGTGAGAATTTAGGCGGCACTTCCATAGTTACAGTGGCAATTCCTAATGAATTTATTGAAAGAGCTTTAAATGCTACACGCAGAGGACGAATGGTTGTAGTGGTCAATCATGGCTAGATTTGTAACCTTTATTGCTGACCCTGAGTTGGAATCCTCAGTTATTAAAGCAATAGCTGCCATAAATGGGGAGTTAGTAGTTCGTGGAGTATCTATCGAACAAATTCGAGAGGTTATGAAATTAAGTAATGTCACTTTAATTTGCACTAGGCAAATCGATTTTGCACACTCGAAAATTGTGGTAGATAAAGCAATGAGCGTTGATGAAATAGTAGAATTATTGAAACCAGAGATCCCCGCGGAAAATTTTTCATTTAACAGTGGCGATGCAAAAGTCATCTGTTTTGTAGGGCTTTCAGGCGGAGTTGGCACTACGACTATTGCACTAAATCATGCCTTCGAGTTGTCTCAGAAATTTAAGGTGACGCTCTCAGACATGGATGGAAGAAATCCAGACATCGCGCGGGCGTTGGGATTGCATCGGATTGAAGGCCGCAGTGAGAAAATTTCGAAAAGTTTAAGCGCATCGCAAGGGCTACCTTCAGGAGCAGATTGTGAAATATTTGTATTCGATATTGGGTTCAATTTAAATCATCCGCTTCTCAAAACAGCGGATGAAATTTATATTGTCGCGAGAGTCGGCTTTAATACTTTGGCCAGATTGCAGGAACTGGATATCTCGCCAAAGGCTGTAATTCTCAATTTCGCCGAACGGACCAAGTCGCAGCAAAGGTGGCGGGCGCAAATCGAGAACGTTTTCCCTAGGTTAGATTTCTTAAATATTCCGTTAGATCTGAAATCCTTTGAGGCAGCCGCGGAGAGTCGTAGCGCATTACTAGAAGTTGCGGGCAATTCGCTAGCGAGAAAATCAATCGCTACTCTTGGCTAATGCGCGTTTATGTAGCTACAACTCCCGATGAGATTAAACAGCTCATTGTGGGCGAAGTTACATTCGAAGAGTATTTAACTCCTGAGCAATTTGAATTCGATTCAGGAGTAGACGAAGAAGAACGTGAGCATTTAATTAGCCTTTTAGCCGCTGAAGATTCGCTCGAATTAAACCAAGGCAAAGCTGGTTTTGTGATTGCAGTTGATTTATCTGAGCAGCAGTTAAATGGTGAATCAATAACTATTGGCATGAATCAAGTGGCCGCACTTTTGCATTCGGTTGATGGAGAAGAGCTCTCTTGGTTTGCGGCAGATGAGATTAAACATCATATTGATGAGTGGTTGTGATGCGCCAAATTGAAGAATTATTGGCAGGCAAATCCAATTTAAGCCCAGAAGCCATCGCTCATCTAAAACACCTAGCTTCTGATTGGCAATTAATCGCAGATTTAAGTTTTGCAGATCTCGCTATTTGGGTATCAACTAATAGTGGCAAAGAGATTGCAGTAGCACAGGTACGTGCGGCCACGGCCGCAACAGTTTTCCCGCAAGACTTTGTTGGGGATGAGGTCGATGAACTTTTTCATGGACCGGGTGTTGAATATTTTCCAATTCAATTTCACCATGAAGCGATTGCTCAAATTGCTCGTCACCGGAACTCAGACGCGACCAGAAGTTCGGGACGTTTGGAAGGCGAATATCAAGCAATTGCACAACAACTTTTAGATATGGTTGGAGAAGGTTCATTTCCATTTAATACTTCAATCAGTTCATTAAACCCTTCGCCACGTGTTGGAGATGGATTTATCAGATTAGATAAGAACGGATTAATCACTTACGCAAGCCCCAACGGAAGATCTGCATTTAGTCGATTGGGATGGGAGAGCGAATTAGAAGGTTTGTCATTGTCAGAAGTTGGAAGTGCGATCTCACACGAACCAATAAATTCACTAAATGAGAAAGTTTCTAATTCAGATGTTTCGCAAATAGTTCTCGAATCAAGAGGCGGAACTATTGAGTTAACTTTACTGCCACTCGTAAATAGCGGGGTTCGCGTTGGTGGCGTGGTCTTACTTCACAACGTAACAGAAATTCGTAGAAGAGAGCGCGAATTGTTATTAAAAGACGCCACAATTAAAGAGATTCATCATCGCGTTAAAAACAATTTGCAAACAGTATCGGCGCTTTTACGCTTGCAAGCTAGAAGAGTAGAGGACCTAAAAGCGCGAGGCGCATTAGATGAGGCGGTTCGTCGAATTTCATCGATTGCGCTGGTTCACGAGACGCTATCTGCAAGCGGAAAAGATGAAGTTAATTTTGATTCGGTCGTGGATTCTTTGATTAGCCATGCGGTCGATTTAGCTCCCAGAACTTCAGGCAGCGTCACAGATATTGCAGTCAAGCGTTTAGGGACGCTTGGAGATTTAGATCCCAAGATTGCTACTCCGTTATCACTTGTAATTACTGAATTAGTGGCAAATGCAATTGAGCATGGCTTAACAACCAAGGGCAGCAAGGTTGATGTGATTTTTAGCAGGACTGGAAGTAGTTGCGTGGTGAAGATTGAAGACGACGGGATTGGATTGCCAGAAGGTTTTACCCTCAAGAGTTCATCAAATCTCGGTTTACAAATCGTTAGAACACTCACCGAAAGTGAATTAAACGGTAGCTTAGAAATTTCAGGAGATGAAAAGGGAACTACTGCGCAACTGCGCTTTGAAATTCGTTAATTATCTTCTTGGCGATTTAGTTCGGCCATACGTGCACGATTGCGTGCGGCGCGGCGTTTCATAGCGCGGCGTTCATCTTCAGATAGACCGCCCCAAACACCTGCATCTTGACCAGATTCGAGCGCCCATGCCAAGCATTGATCCTTTACAGAGCAACGCATGCAGACTTTCTTAGCCTCTTCGATTTGTGTAATTGCTGGACCAGTATTACCTACTGGGAAGAAAAGCTCTGGGTCCTCATCGCGGCATGCACTCTGATGGCGCCAATCCATGATGGAACCGTCCTTTATTGGTAGGGAATTAACTCACCTTGAGTTAAACCAACGACGTATTCTCCAATAGTTATCATTTCGTTACAAGGGTATACGGAAAATATTCTGGGTGATTTAGAGCGCCCTCGACAGGATTCGAACCTGTGCACCGGCCTCCGGAGGGCCGTGCTCTATCCCCTGAGCTACGAGGGCCTTATAAATCGATTTAGGAAACTATCGTATTAGATGAAAGAATTTAATTCCTATGGAGAGAGCCTACTTTGCAACTGGATGTTTTTGGGGCGCTGAGCGCCGATTCTGGAATCTTCCTGGCGTTGTAAATACCTCAGTTGGTTATATGGGTGGACATACTGATAATCCAACATACGAGGATGTTTGCAAGAAAGAGACTAATCACGCTGAAACAGTAGAAGTTGAATTTGATCCAGCAAAGATTTCTTATCAAAGATTGCTAGAAGAGTTCTTCACAATGCATGATCCAACTTCACTTAATAAACAAGGTGGAGATATCGGAACTCAATATCGAAGTGCGATTTTCTATACGTCTTCCGAACAAGAGGCGCTCGCTTTTAATGCAGCGAAAATCTACGGAAAAGAGCTGGCGAAGGATGGAATCGGCCCTATTGTTACCGAAATCGTTGATGCCAAACCTCATAAGTATTGGCTAGCCGAGGATTATCACCAAAAGTACTTACAGAAAAATCCAAATGGATACGACTGTCATTCTTCTACCGGAGTTCCTTATCCTTCAATAGATGAGGATGAATTGAAAAATAGATTAGATTCACTTTCATATGAAGTTTTACGTAAAGGCGCAACCGAGCGCCCTTTCACCGGTGAATACACTGATACGGACAGAGTTGGTGTTTACAAATGTAAAGCTTGCAACTCCGAACTATTCAGAAGCGAAACTAAATTTCATTCAGGTTGTGGTTGGCCTTCGTTCTATGCACCTACTGAAGATGATGCAGTTATACTTTTAGAAGATCGATCACTTGCACCTAGAGTTCGAACCGAAGTCAGATGCGCCAAATGCAATTCGCATTTAGGACATGTTTTTGAAGGCGAAGGTTTTGAGACACCCACAGATCAGCGTTGGTGCATTAACTCGGTTTCTTTAATATTAGAAGAACGTTAAATATCCAAAGCTCGCCAGCAATACCAAGCAACAATGCTTCTGTGAGGTCGGAATTTCTCACCTTTTTTCTCAAGTTCAATCGGAGAAATTTCTTCACTTAATTTATGGATCTTCTCCCAACCTCTTCTAACTCCTAAATCACCAGTTGGCCAAATATCTAAACGACCTAATTGGAACATCATGAACATATCAACTGTCCACGGTCCGATTCCCCAAAGGCTAGTCAGGCTTTTATAAACGTCTGCATCATTCATTTCATGAAGTTTTTTGAAATTTACACTCTTATCAAGCGCCGAAGTAGCTAATCCTTGAATGGTTTTTGCTTTAGCACCAGACAAACCAGCGGCACGCATCTGTTCTAATTCCATTGCAGCGACATTCTTTGGCGTGATTTTTCCGCACTCAATCGCAAATCTCTCTTTAATTGTTCTCGCGGCAGCGGTGGCAAGTTGTTGCGAAATGACGGATGAGACCAATGTTTCAAAGTGGCTACGTTCGGGATTGCTGGTGCCAATGTCGCAAAGCTCTGATGCCTCAATAACCTTGGCAAATCGCTTATCAGTTTGCGCAATCTCTTGGACAACTTTTCGCATCCGCGCCTGCGTGATCAAAGGCCCCCCTTATGAAAAGTTACATATCCATGTAACGTTTGCACACGGTTTACATGTACTTGCAGAGTTTTACATAAATAAAGGAGCGAAGCAATGGCTGGCATAAAAGATGTCGCTCGTGAAGCTGGCGTCTCAACTGCAACCGTCTCGCGCGCACTTCGGGCAATGCAACATGTCAATCCAGAAACTAGAGCAAAAATTGAAGCAGCTGCCAAGAAATTAAATTACAAATTAAATACTGGAAAAAACACTGAGCCAAAAAGAGCAAATAGTGTTGGAATTATAGCGCCATACATAAGTCGCTGGTACTTCGCAAAAGTAATTCAAGGTGCAGAGCAAGCCCTACAAGAAGCTGGTCTTGATTTGCTGGTTTATAACATCAATCAAAATAATGATCGAAATCGTATTTTTAAAGATGAATATTTAAGAGGTCGCGTCGACGCACTAATTTCTATTAGTGTGCCTTTAAGTGAAGTGGAATTCCAATCAATATTAGATCTAAACATTCCAACAGCGCTAGTCGGTACTTCAGACAAAAGAGTATCTAGCGTACGCATAGATGACGTCGCCGGCGCAAGAGTTGCTACACAACATTTAGTTAATCAAGGCCATAAGCGAATTGGGTTAATTGGTGGAATTAACAACAACCCATATCAATTCCCGGTTCCAAGAGATCGTCGAATTGGCTTCTTACAAGTATTAGAAGAGAGCGGAATCGAATTCGATCCAATGCTCGAAGTTATTGGTGATTTCCAAGCAGCAACAGCGATGCAAGTTATGGGCGAATTATTAGCTCGGCGAAATCGCCCAACTGCAATTTTCTGCGAATCAGATGAAATGGCAATTGGTGCAATTCAAGCTATAAAAAGACATGGCTTGAAAGTTCCGGACGATATTTCCATTGTAGGTTTTGATAATCATGAAATGGCCGAGTACTTTGACTTAACCACAATTGAACAGCCAGTGCAGATGATGGGTGAAATGGCTGCTTGGTCAATTATGGAAAAGTTAAAGAAGCCAGATTCTGATATGCCAGATTTAACCTTGCCAACTTCTTTGATTGTGCGTAATTCGACCCGCAAAATTACTGCGGATTAAGCCACTCTGTATTACTCTGACAACATGAAAATCGAAGCGCTGTCGCTTGCCGAAATGCGAACTCACCGCAGTGAAAAATGGCGCGGATTTCCATCAGATGTTTTGCCATTGTTCGTTGCAGAGATGGACTTTCCAGTCGCACAACCGATTCAAGAGATTTTGATGCAAATGATTTCCCACTCAGATATGGGATATCTAAGTTCAATCCCCGAACTTGGCAAAGCATTTTCAGATTTTTCAAAAAGACACTGGAATTGGGATGTAAATCCTGAATACGTCAGATTGTGCACAGATGTCGGCGTTGGAATGGTGGAAGTTTTACGTGCTACCACACAGCCCGGCGATAAAGTCTTAGTAAATTCACCGATCTATCAGAATTTTTACAACTGGATAAACGAGACAAAAGTCGAATTAATTGATGTGCCATTTATTCAAGACGGATTAAATTGGTCCGTAGATTTTGATGAGATTGAAAAAGTCTATGCATCTGGTTTGAAAGTCCATGCACTTTGCTCGCCGCATAATCCGCTCGGGCGTATTTACTCGCGCGAAGAACTATCTAAATTCGCTCAATTAGCCAAGAAATATGATGTAGTTGTTATTAGCGATGAAATACATGGTCCACTCGCTCTTTCCGGCCACGAATTTGTTCCATTCTTAGCAGTTTCTCCAGAAGCTGCTGAAGTTGGAATTTGTGTAACAAGTGCAAGTAAGGCTTTTAACATTGCAGGACTGAAATCGGCTTTGATAATTTCTCAAAGCGCAAAGATGCATGAAGTGCTAGCCAAGATGCCTATGTCAGTGCACTATCGCTCATCAATTTTAGGCGCATTTGCTGCAGTTGAAGCTTTTAACAAATGCGATGAGTGGTTGGCAGGTGCCATTTCGACCATAGAATCAAATGCACATTACCTTAAAACACTACTGGATACTCAACTACCAGCAGCCAAATATGAAATTCCAGAGTGTTCATATTTAGCTTGGGTTGATGTCAGCGCATTAGGTTTGGGTGAAGATCCATCTCAAGTGTTTCTCGAAAAAGGTAGAGTAGCTTTTAACGCTGGCAAGATTTACGGCGCAAGCGCATCTCAATTTGTTCGAATCAATTTAGCAACTAGTGAATCCGTACTGACTGAAGCTGTAAATAGGATGGTCAAGTCTCTATGACTTCTTACGACGTAATCATTGCTGGCGCAGGTCACAATGGTTTAGTCGCCGCAAATTACTTAGCAAAGGCTGGTAAGAAAGTTTTAATTCTTGAGGCGCAAGAACAAATTGGCGGCGCTACGCAAAGTGTTAAGGCTTTCGAAGATTACGAAGCTCGGTTATCTCGATATTCTTATTTAATTGCACTCCTGCCGGACAAAATAATCTCTGATTTAGGGCTAAGTTTCAAAAACTTATCTAGGAAAGTCTCATCTTTTACGCCATATCAAGAGGGAGGATTGCTGATTTCGCGCCAGTGGGATCAGCAAACTGCAGAGTCATTTAACAAATTGCCAGGCGGCGAAAAGGAAGCAAAAGCATGGCAGGAGTTTTATAGTGAAATTGAGAAATTTGCCAAGCGAATTGCTCCGAGCATGCTGGAACCATTAAGAAGTAGCGCTGATCTAAATACTCAAATTGCGATGCCACAAATCTGGGACCAGTTGATTGAGAATCCAATTGGTCATGTAATTACTGAAAAATTTAAGAATGATTTAGTTCGTGGCGTTGTGCTAACTGATGCCCTTATCGGAACTCTCTCATCTGCTTATGGAATGCAAGCAAACAATTGCTTCTTGTATCACTTAATAGGCAATGGTTCAGGGGAGTGGAAAGTGCCACAAGGCGGCATGGGAGCTTTTGTTGCCGAATTACATCGAGTCGCAATTTCAAATGGTGTTGAGATTGAATGTTCCGCGAAAGTTATTGATATTGATGCCGATGATGCAGGCGTTCAAGTAACCGATATCAATAACCGCAAATTTCAAGCAAAATATTTTCTTTCAAATGCTGCTCCAGAATTTGTATCAAATAAAATTGAAACTCGTGGCAGTTTAGAAGGTTCGCAAATAAAGATAAATCTATTACTCAAACGGCTACCACAACTCAAATCCGGAATCGATCCAGAACTTGCTTTTGCCGGAACATTACATTTAAACGAAAGTTTCTCAGAGCTAGAAAAGGCTTATGACCAAGCCTTGATTGGCAATATTCCAGATGTAATTCCAGCAGAAATGTATTGCCACACGCTTACAGATCCGACAATTCTTAGCCCAGAATTACAAGCTGCTGGTTTTCATACCTTAACGCTCTTTGGCTTGCATACGCCAGCAACTGCTTTTGAAGAAAATAATAAAGCCACAACTAAATTGGTAGCAGAGAGGGCAATTGCTGGTTTAAATAAATATTTAGCTGAGCCGCTCGAAGATGTTCTGGCATACAGCAAAGATGGCAAACCATGTATAGAGGCAAAGTCTCCGCTAGATCTTGAAGCAGACTTATTTTTACCAAGGGGCAATATTTTTCATAAAGATTTAACTCTTCCTTTTGCGGAGAGCGATGATGAGGTTGGCAAGTGGGGCGTTGAGACCAATCTGCCAAATGTATTTATTTGTGGTGCAAGCGCTAAACGTGGCGGAGGGGTGAGCGGCATTCCTGGACATAATGCTGCGATGGCAGTCTTGAAGAGCAAGTAATCTTTTCCTATGAAAAAGCCTGAAACTATTGTCGTTACCGCGGGTCGCCCCGAACATACTCCAGATGCTTCGCTAAACCCTGATGTGCAATTTACTTCAACTTTTCGTGCAGGAGGTCCGCTAGGTTACGGAAGATATGGAAATCAAACTTGGTTGGCAGTTGAAGATGCAATCAGTCAATTAGAAGGTGGCCGAACTTTAATTTTTGGTTCAGGTATGGCTGCAATTAATGCTGTATTTAATATTTTACCGGTTGGCGCTGTAGTGACCGCTTCTAATCAAGGTTATAGCGGCACAATGACAGTATTAAAAATGTTAAATGAAAGCGGAAGATTAGAAGTCAGATTTGTTGATGTGGCAAATACATCAGAAGTAATCGCTGCAATCCCAGGTACTCAGCTTCTTTGGTTGGAATCTCCAACAAATCCTTGTTTAGAAGTAGCAGAACTTCCAACGTTGATAAATGCCGCAAAAGCTGCTGGTATTGGAGTTGCTGTTGATAATACTTTTGCGACACCTTTAAATCAAAACCCACTAGCTATGGGTGCCGATCTAGTTATGAATTCAGTAACTAAATTTCTAGCGGGGCATAGCGATATTTTGATGGGTGCTATTTCAACAAAAGACGATGCGCTTTTTACAAGAATTGAAACTCAAAGAAAATTAGGTGGCGCAATTGCAGGTCCAATGGAAGCTTGGCTTGCTCTACGCGGAATCCGAACCTTTGCGATTCGAGTGCAACGCGGTTCTGAGTCTGCCCTCGAACTTGCTAAACGTTTATCGGAGCATCCGAAGGTCTCTAGAGTGCGATATCCAGGCTTACCAACTGATCCACAACATGAACGTGCCAAGAGCTTCATGAGAGGTTTTGGCGCCGTTTTCTCATTTGAAGTTAAGGGAAGCGCGGAACAGACAGAGCGTGTATGCAATGCTGCAAAGCTAATTACCAATGCAACAAGTTTGGGTGGAGTCGAGACCCTATGGGAGAGACGTAGACGTTGGCCTATCGAGAGCGAAGTTGTTCCTGAGTCTTTAATTCGTGTGAGTGTTGGAATAGAGAACGTTGAAGACCTCTGGGATGACATTAAGCAAGCTTTAGATACAATTTAGCCATGAAGTTCTTCCGACGTATCGCCGCGCTTGCTACCTTTTCGGTGCTGGCATTTAAAGCAGTCGGTTCATTTCTTTCCTGGGTAGAAAAACAGGAAGATTCGCCTGCAACTGTGTGGGCAGACGATGATGAATTTGAGGACGCTTAAGTCTAGACTTACAGGTAACGCCCAACCTGATTCACGATTAGAAGGGTTTTACAAATGCAAATTGTTTTTCACACACGTCAAGCTCATTTAGCGGATGATTTTAAAGATATTGCAACAGAAAAATTAAAAGCACTAGGTCGATTTAATGTATTAATGGATCGAATTGAAGTTGAAATTATCCATGAACAGAACCCAAAACAGGGCAAACATTCACACAAAGTAGTTTTGACCGCAAAAGGAGCTGGACCGCTAGTCAGAGCAGAAGCATCTGAATTTAATGATGTTGCTGCTTTTGATATTGCTGTAAAGAGCTTTGAACTTCAATTACGCAAAATCCATGAGAAGAGCAAAGATCACAATCGCGAATCGATTAAACATTTAGGACAATAGCCAAATCGCAGTTGCTGGAGGTAAAACATCAGTAACTGGTTGACTTGCTAATAAAACTTTTCCAGAAAATGGCAATTCTTTATCTGAAATATTGATTAGCACCTCAATATTGCCTCGTTTATATGAAAGCAAATCTTTTGTGCTGGTCCAAGTAAGTTCTCCACTTCCTACGAAATACTCTTTGCGTAATTGCAGAGCTCTCTTGTAAAGATTTAAGGATGAGCTTGGATCAGCTAACTCATGCTCTACCGTAAATTCTTTCCATTGATTCTGAAGTGGCAACCAAGGTTTTCCGCTTGTGAATCCGAATGGAGCAGCATCACCTGACCAAGGCATCGGAACTCGCGCACCATCTCTACCTTTTTGCTTTCCATTTGTGCGGAAGAAAATTGGATCTTGTCGATCTGAATCAGCCATTTCTCCAGATGGAAGTCCTAACTCTTGGCCGTTATAAATATAGGCAGAGCCTGGCAATCCCAAGATAAAGAGCGCCATCGCTCTTGCAGCGTTGCTTCCTATTCTTGATGCAACTCTCTCTGAATCATGATTTGAAAGGCACCAAGTTGGCCATGCGTTCTGTTCTTTAACTAAATTCAACATATCTGAAATCGATTTATACAGATACTCAGATTCAAATGGCGCATTCATCACATCGAAATTAAAGAATTGATGTAGCTCATCTGGCCGGACATACAAAGTAGCTCGTTTTGGTGGGTGCACCCAAACTTCGGCTACCGCCATAATCTCTCTATCGCCATAAGAATCAAATATCTTTCGCCAATTCCTGTAAATCTCATGGACTCCATCCCGATCAAAGAATGGGATTTTGGCTAAGTATGAGTTCCGTTTTTCAACTTCCATCAAAACATCGAGTCGAAGGGCATCGCTTAACCCTTGTGGATCGTAGTGATCAACATGAATATCATCTTTTGCTAAGCCATGAGCCACATCGATACGGAATCCATCAGCACCTAAATCAATCCAGAATCTAATTGTTTTTTCAAAATCTTCCGCTACTTCAGAATTTTCCCAATTTAAATCTGGCTGAGATGAATCAAATAGATGCAAATACCATTGACCATCTTCAACCTGTGTCCAAGCTGGCCCACCAAATAATGAAATCCAATTGTTCGGAGGAGTAGTTGCATCCTTGCCATCATAAAAATGGAAGCGATTTCTGGCTTTAGAACCTTTAGGTGAATTTATAGCTTCTTTAAACCATCGGTGCTCTATTGAAAAATGATTTGGAACAATATCAACTATAACTCTCAGCCCCAAGGAATGTGCTTTATCGAAAAGCTCCTTAGCATCTTTTAGATTTCCAAATCTTGGATCGACATCACGGGGATCTGCCACGTCATAGCCGCCATCTTTATTTGGTGTCTTATAGAAAGGACTCAACCAAATCGCATCAACCCCGAGTGTTTTTACATACTCAAGGCGAGAAGTGATTCCCTTTAGGTCACCTTCACCGTCGCCATTACTATCTTGAAATGAGCGGGGGTAAATTTGATAGATAACCGCTTCATTCCACCACTTATTCACGGCTAAACTTTAGTCCATGACAAGCCAAAACAGATTAGATAGATTCGCAGCGCACGGTAAAGAATTCCAAGAAGTACTTTCCACAATTCCAGAAGCTCATCGATACACCATGGTTGAAGGTGGCTGGTCTGCAGCTTATGTTGTTCATCACGTAGCAGATGGCGAATTACATTTCGCGTCACGTTATCTACATGCAATCGGCGACATCTCTCCAAGTATCCAACCATTTGATGAAGAGGCTTATCCAGAGAGAGTTAATTATGCAAAGCGCCAAATCAAAACTTCATTGGCAGCAATAGTTGGAATAAGGTCAATGGTCGCAGAAGTTTTCACAAATGCAACTGATGCGGATTGGGATAAAGTTTCCAAACATCCAGAACTTGGCCCAGTAACTCTAAGTGAACTTTTTGAAAAAGCAGATAGCCATTTAGTCGGCCACACACAACAACTTAGAGATATTTCAGCGCATTTTTAATAAATTGTTAGCAAATTGTCCTAGGCGTTAGACTGCGCACTATGTCTAAAGTACTTGGCTCACTTCCAGTAGGCGAACGTGTTGGTATCGCTTTCTCCGGAGGTCTAGATACCTCTGTTGCAGTCGCATGGATGCGTAACAATGGAGCCATTCCATTTACATACACCGCAGATCTTGGTCAATATGACGAACCAGATATCGCATCGGTACCTGGTCGCGCAAAGGAATATGGCGCTGAAGGTTCACGACTTGTAGATTGCAAGACTGCAATGGTCGAAGAAGGCTTAGCAGCGATTGCATGTGGTGCTTTCCATATTCGTTCTGGCGGTAAGCAGTATTTCAATACGACCCCAATTGGACGAGCAGTCACCGGAACACTTTTGGTTCGTGCAATGCTTGAAGACCAGGTTTCAATTTGGGGAGATGGTTCTACTTATAAAGGTAATGACATCGAACGTTTCTATCGTTATGGATTACTTGCAAATCCATCGCTACGAATTTATAAGCCTTGGCTTGACCAGAAATTTGTAACTGAATTAGGCGGCAGAAAAGAGATGTCGGAATATTTGGTTAAGCATAAATTGCCATACCGAGATAGTGTGGAGAAGGCTTATTCAACTGATGCAAATATCTTAGGCGCAACACATGAAGCAAAATCACTTGAATTTCTAAATTCAAGTTTAGAAATTGTTAATCCAATTATGGGCGTTAAGTTCTGGGATTCTTCAGTAAAGATTGATTCCGAAGATGTAACCATTGAATACGCTCAAGGCAGACCTGTCGCAATTAATGGCAAACGTTTTGAAGATGTAGTTGAGCTGATGAAAGAAGCCAATCACATTGGTGGTCGCCATGGCTTGGGTATGTCAGATTTAATTGAAAATCGAATTATCGAAGCGAAGAGTCGTGGTATTTACGAAGCACCAGGTATGGCACTTCTCTTTATTGCTTATGAGCGTCTAATTACTGCTATTCATAACGAAGATACCATTGCCAATTATCACGCTGAAGGTCGTCGTCTTGGCCGCTTGCTTTACGAAGGCCGTTGGTTCGATCCACAATCATTAATGCTCCGTGAATCTTTAACTCGCTGGGTCGCATCTGCTGTAACTGGCACAGTCACATTGCGTTTACGTCGCGGAGATGATTACTCAATCATTAATACTGAAGGTCCTGCGTTTAGCTATCACCCAGAGAAACTTTCGATGGAGCGCACCGAAGATGCAGCATTTGGTCCAGTCGATCGCATCGGTCAATTAACCATGCGAAATTTAGATATTGCGGATACTCGATCAAAGTTAGAACTTTACGCAGCCCAAGGTCAACTTGGCGATGGCCAATTCAAGCTTGTGGGAGAGATTGAAAAACCGAAGAAGTAGTTAAAAATTAAAAAGCCCCGAGGAATTTCCTCGGGGCTTTTAATGTTGCTTTTATGACTTTGTGATTCGGCCATCTAGCTTAGGCAATTGAGTTACTTTGCCTGCAGCCATATCTGCCTTTAGCGCAGCCACTAACACATCAACTAGCAAGCCACCAATCTTTGCAGTTTGTGGATGGAACATATCGACATAGCCATCTCCACCTGCAACCATGAAGTCCAGTGTCGAAACTGTAAATTCAACTGATGCATCATTTGGTATATCTTTTCCATCAGCAGTCTTGATTGAACTTACTCTGCTTCCAACACCCTTAGTTGGATCAAATACAAATTTGAATCCAGAGATTTGAGGGAAAC
>JALRDT010000019.1 GCA_023262125.1 Candidatus Nanopelagicaceae bacterium
GCAATTGGCACCGCCAAGATGCCGCCAACTAAACCAAGCAATGAAGCTCCGATTAATGCACTTACGATAGTCACAAGTCCAGGAATGGACAGGGTCTTATGCATAATTTTTGGCATTATCAAGTAATTCTCAACTTGTTGGTAGATCAAATATGCTACAAAAATTGCGATACCAGTAGTTAATGATTGCGTTAGTCCTACAATCGTAAGTATAGAAGCCCCGATGAAGTGACCAATCAATGGAATCAAGCCACAGATGAAGACCAGCATTCCCAGCGCAATAGGAGATGGCAATCCAAATATTGCACAGAAAATTCCCATCACTACACCTGCTGCGAAAGCTACTGAAATTTGGCTACCTACGAATGCGCCAATTCGAGCAACTATTCCTGCAGTTAGCGCCTCAATTCGTGGACGTCTTGAAGCAGGTGCCAAACGAATTGCTTGATCAATTACTTGCGGAAGCGAAATTGTGAAATACATAGTAAGAACCAAAATAGTTAATGCAGTAAAGATGCCAGAAATAAATGATTTACCTACACCGACAATTCCACCAAATGCCGAAATTAGCAAAGTTCCGTCACTTGTAATTGATTCAAGCTTTTGGGTAATCGAATCGATGATTCCATAATGAGTATTTATGTCATATATGAATGGGTTACTCTTTAAATTATCTAAAAGGGTTGGCGCACTCTCAATCAGACTGGTGGTTTGTCGAACAACTGGTGGGATAATTAATATCGCCAAAACTCCTACAAAAATTAGAACTATGCCAAGAATTGCAGAAACCGCAGCACCTCTACTCAATCCACGATGCTTAAAGAATTCAACTGCTGGATTTAGACCCATTGCCAAGAATATTGAAATTAAAATGAGAACAAATATTTGGCTAGCTGCCGCAAGTGAACGCAACAACACGAATGCGGTCAATGCTCCAGTTGTTGCAAGAAATCCAAAGTAGAAAGGAGAACTTTTCTCAATTGGCGCTCCAGGAATTCCAAAATTTTCAGTGGATTTCTGTGATTTAACCGAAGTTTTGCGTAACCGCTTAGTAATTGCCATGTCTTAATTGTAATTACATGACCCAATTACGAGAGAATAAGCCCATGTCACTGCGAATTACTGGCCTAGGCGAGGAGATCGGCGCAGTAATTGGCTTGCCATGGGAAAGACCATTAGAAGATTGGCCTGAAGATCCGAATCTGGCAGAAAAGCGCGGTATTTCTAGGCACGTGGTTCGTCTGGTGAGAGCTGACGAAGAGGATTCAAATTCAGAAATTTATGCTGTTAAAGAGACGGTAGTCGAGTTTGCAAAGCGCGAATACAAAGCGCTGATTGAACTAAAGAAATTAGGTGCGCCAAGCGTAGAACCTATCGCAGTGATTGAAGGCCGAACTAATTCATCAGGGGAAGAGTTACCTTGCGCAATTGCTACCAGGTTCCTGCCATATTCACTTCCTTACCGTGTTGTACTTTCGCAGTCCGTTTCCGAACATGACATTAACAATATGGCTAATGCACTTGCCTATTTATTAGTACAACTTCACTTACTTGGATTTTGGTGGGGAGATTGCTCTTTATCTAATACTTTATTTCGCCGCGATGCCGAAGGATTTGCAGCCTACCTAGTTGATGCTGAAACTGGTGAATTCCAAACCAAATTATCTGATGGCCAAAGAGAACATGATTTAGAAATTGCATTCTTTAATGTTGCTGCCGAGTTAGAAGATTTACAGCTTTCTGGAGTTTTATACGAAGGTATGGATCCGATTAGAGCATCTGAAGCGGTGCAAAGAAGATATAGAAGATTATGGTCAGCGCTTAAAGATCCCCAGAAATTAGATCCTAATGATCGCCATGCTGTAGAACGGGCTATGCGCCAATTACATGATTTGGGTTTCGCAGTAGAAGAGGTACAAGTAGCACTTGATAATGAAACGCATATGCTCTCATTCCAACCACGTTTGGTTGCAGCTGGTTATCACATGGCTAAATTAAAAAGCCGTTTTAGTTTGGATGCTCAAGAATTACAAGCAAAACGAATCCTTGCTTCATTCGATCGATGGTATGCACGTCAGACAAATAAGAGTAGTAAAGATGAAATGGCCAAAGAATGGTTAGATAGCGTCTTCTTTCCAATCCTTGACATGGTCCCAGCAGAATTAAGCGGTCGAGTAGAAAAGGCTCAGATGTTCCACGAAATCCTCGAAAATCGCTGGTACATGACTGAAAAAGCTGGATATGACGTAGGTTTAGAAGTTGCAGCGAAAGCATATTTTGAAGATATTTTGCCATTCCGAATGGATTCAGGAGTTGAGACCGAGTGAAACAACCGAACTTTGGTAGCGCTTTTGATTTAAGCACTTTAAAGAAACCGGCAGCGGCAAATACAGATTCGCAGCAAACCCCAGGTATTGAGGCAACAGTAGAGACTCTGCCTAATGAATTAATGCCTCTTTCAAATACCAAACCAGTAGTGATTTTGTGCTGGTCAGAACGTTTTCCTGAGTCGCGCGAAACTCTGGCCTTATTAGCTAAGTTGAATAACGACGATAATCAAAGTTGGCAGCTAGCGACAGTCGAAATTGAAAAACAGCCACAAGTTGCTCAAGCGTTGCAAACCAGAGTGGTTCCGTATGCAATTGCAATTGTAAAAGAACAGGTAATGCCTTTATTTGAAAACCCGTATCCTGAATCTCAGCTTCGTTTGGTCATAGATAAAGTTCTTTCAATTGCAGCCGAACAAGGTATTGGTGATGCACCTATTGAAAGAACTGAACCTGAAGAAGATGAGGCGATGGAGGCACTTCAAGCAGGTAATTTAGATGGGGCTATCGCCGCTTATGAGAAATTAGTAAACCGCAAACCAAATGATGCTATGGCTAAAAACGCTTTAGCTCAGATGCAACTTCTAAAACGCACTCATGGAGTTGATGCTAAATCTGTAATTGAAAATGCAAATCAGCATCCTATGGATGTTAATGCACAAATAAAATGTGCTGATTTAGAAATTGCTAACGGTCAACTTGAGCAAGCATTTGAGAGATTACTCAATTGTGTTCGAAATCTAAACGATGATGAAAGAAAAGTGGCAAAAGAGCACTTGATTAATTTATTCAGTTTGGTAGATCCAGCTGATCCTAGATTGATTCAAGCCCGTAAAGATTTAGCGAGTGCCCTATTTTGATCAAACGCGATGTGGCTTTAACTAAAACCATCTTCTTTCTATTCGGTATCGGCATCATGGGTTGGGTGCCAAGATTCCCTGAATTAAAGGCAAATTTAGGGGTAAATAACGGCCTTTTTGGTTCGATGTTAAGTATCGGAGCGCTTGGTTCTTTAGTTGCGTTATTAACAGTCGGCCACTTAGTAGATCATTTTGGCGCAAAACGAATACTGCTAGTCGGATCTACCGTGCTCTGTTTTGCTTTTGTGGGCATAGTAAATGTCCGAAATCACGAAGCTTTTGTAATTTTGAATATTTTAGTTGGCTTTTCAATCTCAACTTTGCATATAGCCAATAATGCATTGGCATTTCATGATCAAGATCGAGGCGGAAAGAATCTCGTTATCTCTGCAGCAGGTTACTGGAGTGCCGGTTCGCTTTTCACAACTTTACTTTCGATGTTTTTAATTGGAAAGGTTGCTTTAAATATTCATATAGCAATACTAAATATTGTGGTCTGGATACTCACAGTTATTGTCATACTTTCCAGAGCCAATACTTTGATACCGCCAAATCGACATGAAAGCGTCCGTCTTTCAATATTTTCAGATTTAAAGAAATTCAATTTTGATTGGATTATCAATTTTGGTCTCATTTTTGGCATTATGTTGGAATTTGCAATTGGCGACTGGTCGACTATTTTTGCAAAGGAGAATGGAGGAATATCTGCTTCACTTGCACCTCTTCCGTTCATGTTTTTTACAATTTTTATGATTATTGGCAGAGTTTCGATAAATAGATTACGCAAGAGATTTAGAACTGCTTCACTTGTTCGCTTTGGTGGCGTGCTAGCAGGTACTTCATTTATCTTCGGAATTTGGTTTGTTGATAAAATTGGGTTAATTGGATTAATGATCACATTCTCATTGGCAGGACTCGGATCTTCCTATATAGGACCATCATTTTTAAATGTAGCCAATTCAAGAATTAACTTGCCTGCGAGTATCGTGATTGGACAAATAAGCGCAGTTAATGCAGCTCTCTCTTGGGTTTTAAAGCAATTAATTGCTTTCCTTGCTCAAGTTTTCTCTTTGCAAGTTGCACTCACTCTTCCAGCAATAATGATTATCGCAGTGGGGTTATTTACGAAGGCTTTTAGGCCAATTCCAGCCAAATAGTCGCCATTGGTGGAATTCGTAAAGTCGTATGACAATCTTCTCCGACTGTAATTTCAGAGTTTGTCACTCCGGAGCCACCAAATTTAAGATCATCGGTATTTAACACTTCACGATATTTACCAGGCTTTGGAATATAAATTCTGTAATGTTCATGCGGAACTGGCGACCAATTGGTAATTGAAATTAATGGTGTTCCATCATCAGACCAACGAGCATAAGCAATTACATTTGCTGCTCCATCGTCACCTACTAACCATTGGAAACCCTCTGCAAAATTATCCCGTTGCCAAAGTGCAGCCGTCTCTTTATATTTTTTATTAATTGCAGAAACAACTTTTTGAACGCCCTTATGTTCGTCAAACTCTGTTAGATACCACTGCAATCCATCTGATGCGCTCCACTCATCATTCTGTGCAAACTCAGATCCCATAAATAGTAATTTCTTTCCTGGATGAGACCACATGTATCCATAAAGTGCTCTAAGTTGCGCAAGTTTCTGCCAGCGATCACCGGGGAATTTATTTACTAAGGAACCTTTGCCGTGGACAACTTCGTCATGTGAAAGCGGCAACATAAAGTTTTCGCTCCATGCATAAAGAATTGAGAATGTGATTTCATTATGGTGATACATGCGATGAATTGGCTCGTGTGAAAGATATTGCAATGTGTCATGCATCCAACCCATATTCCACTTATAACCAAAACCCAATCCACCAAAGCCAGTATCTTTTGTTACACCGGGCCAAGCTGTTGATTCTTCTGCAATCATCATTATGCCAGGATGTGATTTATAAGCAGTTGAAGTCGCTTCCTTTAAAAATTCGACTGCCTCTAAATTCTCGCGACCACCAAATTGATTTGGAATCCATTCGCCATCTTTGCGTGAGTAATCCAAATAAAGCATTGAAGCAACAGCATCAACACGAAGCCCATCAATATGGAACTCTTCAAGCCAGTAAAGTGCGCTTGCAACTAGGAAATTCCGTACCTCATTACGCCCGAAATTAAAGACTAAGGTTCCCCAATCAGGATGCTCACCCTGACGTGGATCTGCATGTTCGTACAAAGCGGTGCCATCAAATTTAGCTAAGGCCCATTCATCTTTTGGAAAATGTGCAGGAACCCAATCAAGAATTACACCAATTCCAGCTTCATGTAATTTATCAACTAGAAAACGAAATTCGTCAGGAGAACCAAATCTTGAAGTTGGCGCAAAGAACCCAGTTACTTGATATCCCCAAGATGGAGCATATGGATGCTCAGTGACTGGGAGGAATTCAATATGAGTGAAACCTTGATCTTTTACATATGAGATTAATTCGGTTGCCAGTTCTTTATAAGAAAGTCCAACTTTCCAAGAACCAAGATGAACTTCATAAACTGAAACGGGGGAGCGCCAAGATTCAAATGATTTGCGAGCTTGCATCCATTTAGAATCATTCCAAGAGTAACTAGATTCATGTGCAGTGTAACCAACACAGCATAGCTGATAGCATGTGACTTTTTGAAGCTATAGGTGTCTTCTGTGGCTTCCCACACAGTGTCTGCAACTTCCCGCCAGCTCAAACCTACCAGATGTCGTTTTCCCGGACGAATCAAGGCCAAGAACATGGCCATTCTTGTAACAGAGTCCA
>JALRDT010000140.1 GCA_023262125.1 Candidatus Nanopelagicaceae bacterium
AAGAAGCCATGGACTTAATTTTAATGCGTAAGCACCAAGACAATGCACGTAAGGGTTACCAACAAGAAAACCTAAATGATTAAGCTAGCAATACAAATAATATATTTTATTTTAATCAGCGTACCATTTACGCTATTAGTATATTGTTTTATTGCTATTTACCCTTTTTTAAGATTACCATTTTTAATGACCTCAGGTAGACTCAACTTAACTGATTAATAGTCTATAAAGTAAATATTAATCGAAACTAACGGAGTTGATTTACTCATGGGAATGAAAGCGCTGGTGATCGGCGCTGGCGGAGTTGGAAGAGCTATCGCCAACATTGCATCACGAAGAAAATTTATTACTTCAATGGTTATTGCCGACCGAACTTTGGCGCGCGCTGAGGAGGCTGTGGTTCGCTTAAAAGACCCTCGCTTCTCTGCAGCACAAGTGAATGCATCCGAACTTGAAGATATTCGCGAATTAATTCGTAAAGCCCAACCAGATGTAGTTATTAACGCAGTTGATCCACGCTATGTGATGCCGATTTTCTTGGCTTGTGAAATTGAAAATACAAATTACATCGACATGGCGATGTCACTGTCACGTCCGCACCCTCACTACCCATACACAGAAACTGGTGTGAAATTGGGCGATGAACAGTTTGCACGTGATTGGAACTGGGGCGAGAGAAAGATTTATGCACTTGTCGGAATGGGAATCGAACCAGGCATGTCAGATGTATTTGCAAAATATGCATCTGATTACTTATTTAGCAGAATTGATTCGATTACCGTACTTGATGGATCTAACTTAACTGTTGAGGGCTATGAATTTGCTCCATCATTTTCAATTTGGACCACTATCGAAGAATGTCTAAACCCACCATTAGTTTGGGAAGACGGTCGAGGCTGGTTTACCACCGAACCATTTAGCGAATTAGAAATCTTCGATTTTCCAGAGGGAATTGGTCCAGTCGAATGCGTAAATGTTGAGCACGAAGAAGTTGTATTAATACCTCAGAAAGTGGATGCAAAGAAGGTCAATTTTAAATATGGACTTGGTGCGCAATTCATCACAACTTTAAAAACAATTCATATGTTGGGGTTAGATCGCAAAGAAAATGTCGACGTGCAAGGTTTATCTGTTGCACCACGTGACTTGCTTGCAGCATCGCTACCCGATCCTGCAACATTAGGACATCGAATGCATGGTAAAACCTGTGCAGGTGTTCTAGTCAAAGGCTTAAATAAAGAAGGCCAACCTTATGCTTGCTACATATACAACGTCGTTGATAACGATTGGTCAATGAGCGAATACGGCGATCAAGCAGTGGTTTGGCAAACTGCAATAAACCCAATTATTGCCATGGAATTAATTTCTAAAGGAATCTGGAAGCCGGAAGGCGTCAATGGTCCCGAATGGTTTGATCCAAAGCCATTCTTAGATTTATTGCCTGAATATGGCACTGATTGGACTATTCGAGAAGAGAGCGCTGAAGGTATTCTGCCGTAATGGCTGAATATGATGTCGTAATAATTGGTTCTGGTTTTGGTGGATCAGTTGCGGCATTACGTTTGGCAGAAAAAGGTTACAAAGTCTGCGTTCTTGAAGCAGGTGCCAGGTTTGAAGATTCAGATTTTCCAAAAACTTCGTGGAGAATAAATAAGTTTCTCTTTGCTCCTCGACTTGGTTTAAAAGGAATTCAACGAATTCATAAATTGCCTGACGTATTTGTTTTATGCGGTGCGGGTGTAGGTGGTGGCTCACTAGTTTATGCAAATACTTTGTATCAACCTGGCGATGAATATTTTCAAGATCCACATTGGCGAGACATTGCTGATTGGAAAAGCGAATTAGAACCTTGGTACCAAGTCGCAAATCGAATGCTCGGCGTAATTAAGAATCCATTTTTCTCAAATAGCGATCGCGCAATGAAAAAAGTAGCTCAAGATATGGGAGTCGGTGAGACTTTTACTTTGGCGCCACTTGGCATTTATTTTGGAGATAGCCCTAACGTCGAACATCCAGATCCATATTTTGACGGAGCTGGCCCAAAGCGCAAATCTTGTATCAATTGCGGTGAATGCATGACTGGCTGTCGACATAATGCAAAAAACACTTTAGTTAAGAATTATTTATATTTCGCAGAGAAGTTGGGTGTAGAAATAAGACCATTAACAACTGTTACTGATTTTCATGAATCAAATGGAGAATGGATAATCAAAACTAAGACTTCTACTTCCTGGCTTCCAAATTCTAAGTTGCTAACTGCCAAAGAGGTAATTGTTGCAGCAGGGACATACAACACCCAGAAACTATTACATCAAGCAAAAAGTAGAGGCAAATTACAGATATCAGATGCTCTGGGAAAGCTTTCAAGAACAAATAGTGAATCTTTAGTTGGCGCCATTATGCCCAATAATGATATTGATTTTTCTGAAGGCGCTGCAATTACATCGTCTTTCTTTCCAAATGCTAATACTCACGTAGAGCCGGTCCGTTATGGCAAAGGTAGTAATTCGATGGGTTTGCTACAAACCATAATGACTAGCAGTGATAAACCTTTAACCAGAATTCGCCAATGGTTTGGGCAGGCGATTAAACGACCTTCTTTAATCTTCAAAATTCTTTATGTTCGCAAATGGAGTGAGCGCTCTGTAATTGCATTAGTCATGCAGAATATAAATAGTTCGGTAACTGTTTTCCAAAAAAGAAATATCTTTGGTTTTTCAAAGTTAAGTTCTAGAAATGATTCTTTAAGCCCAAATCCAACCTGGATCCCGGAAGCAAATGAAGTTGCAGAAAGAATTGCTGAAAATTATGGCGGTTTTGCTGGTGGAAATATTGGAAACTTAATTGGTTCGCCATTTACTGCACATTTTGTCGGCGGTTGCGTCATTGGAAAGAGTAGAGACGAAGGGGTTATTGATCCATACCATCGTGTTTGGGGGTATCCGACTTTACATATTTTGGATGGCAGCACAATTACTGCAAACCTTGGCGTAAATCCCTCGCTGACAATTACGGCGCAAGCAGAGCGAGCATTATCAATGTGGCCAAATAAAGGCGAGCTCGACCAGAGACCAAATCAAAAAGAACCATACAAAGTAATTAATCCAATCAAACCCAAGTTAGGAATGCGTAAATGAGCATGAAAGCACTAGTGACAGGCGCAAGTTCAGGTATTGGTTGGCACTTTGCAAACCTTCTCTCTAAAGAGGGTTATGACTTGGTTATCACTTCTCGCGATTTTGATCGTTTGAATCACATTGCAACTGAATTTAAGGATAAGTACCAGAACCAAATTGAAGTAATTGCCGCGGATTTAACAACAGAAAACGGAATTCAACAGATTGAGGACCGTTTACGCTCTGGTGATATTGATGTCTTAATCAATAATGCTGGATATGGTCTGAATAAACCATTTAGTAGCAGCGAATTAGTAGATGAGATTAAAATTTTAAAAATTCTTTGTGAAGCTCCAATGCGTTTAGCTCATTCCGTACTTCCATCTATGATCAAAAATAATGTAGGAATAATTATCAATGTCTCTTCTGTAGCTGCATGGATAACTGGCGGTCATTACTCAGCCATGAAGTCATATTTAATGGTGCTTTCAGAATCTCTTCATACTGAATTAGCAGATACGGCAATTAAAGTAACTTCTCTAGCTCCAGGATTTACTCATACCGAATTTCACCAACGCGGCAAAATGAAGATGGATTCGCTCCCGAAATTTATGTGGTTGCACGCAGATAACGTTGTGATAACGGCGTGGAATGATGCTAAAGCTGGAAAGGCGATATCTATACCTGGTAGACAATATAAGGCGATTTATTTGCTCACTCGCTTCGCACCTCGCAATTTGGTCCGGTCAATGGGTTTCTCGCTTCGCCGTAAGCAGCGATAACTCACAGACCTTTCGCAGGTTTCAGTCACGCAGAATTCACTTCTCTCCCAATAAGATATGAATATTAAATCCCTTTTGGAGGAAAGTATGTTTCGTAAGACTTCAGTTGCACTTGCCGCATTATTAGTTGCATCTTCAGCGGTTATTGCACCAGCTGCAGACGCAGCAACCAAGATTTCAAATGGCGTAACGTGCGCAAAGAAGGGCGCGACTACCAAAGTTGGTACAGATCGTTACACCTGTACAACCAATCCAATTTCTACGGGAGCAGCTGCAAAGAAATTAGTTTGGGTATGGTCAGGTTGTCTTGATTCTAATAAAGCTTACTTAACTTCAAAGACTCAATATGACGCAATCATGAAACAAATTGCTGGGCAATCAACCACAATCGCATCAACCATTCAAACTTCAATTAATAACATGATTCTTTGGAAAGCAACTAAGAACTACGTTAAAGATGATGTGGTTTACGAAACCGGAAAGACTTATTACATAGCTCTTGCACCAAGTAGCAATAAAACTCCGAGCGCTAACTTGGGAACTTTATGGGCGGTTTACATGCCAACGGCTGCTGATGCAAATGTAGGTACTTCACCAGATGTAAATAAGGTAATCGCGATGAAAGAGAAAGATGTAGTTGATTGGACAGAATCTGTTACAACTATGAATACTTATATTAAATCTCTTGAAGGTTTAACAAATGCGACCGCTGCTCAGAAAACAAAATTGGCAAGCTACAAGGCAACAGTTGCAACTATCAATATTGGTATCAAGAATGCAAATACCAATATCAAGAATTTAAAGGCGAACGTGATTCTTTTGACATCACAGCAAGCCAATAAAGCTACAGTTGAATCCCTAAAGGCTGATGTAGATCAAGCAAAAATGATTCGCGCACAATCCTGTGCAAGGGGCATCTAAGCGTTAGGTAATTAAATAAATAGCCGTCCGAAAGGGCGGCTATTTTCTTTTTGATGAGACCGATAGGGATTGCCCTATGTCGTAGTACTTTTTCTTGTAATTCAATTAGTGGCAATGGACTTGATCTACTTAGCGCTCTGTTTAGCGATCTTGATTGCAACAGCGATTGCAAGAAATCGCAATGGCTTGCTATACCTATTAGCACTTACTTCTTGGGTAATAAGTGAAATTACAACCAACATATTCCCGACGCCTTGGAGTAGTGCTGGGTATGTCCTCTTCTACCCGTTGATTTTTGTAGCTTTACCATCGCTCTTTGAGATAGAACAAGCAGGTCAATTGATAAGGCTCCTTGATGGTTCGGTTCTTGTTCTGGGCACTAGCGCAATTTTCTCAGCCATATTTTTAAGAAATTTTAAATCTGATTTTCTTCATTTACTTTACCCGGTCTGCGACATCATTATTTTAATTGCCGCTTTAGTTGCCTTCGCTAGAAGACCTATTAATAGTAGAAGTTTTTTAGCTTTATCTGGGCTACTAGTATTTACAGCAACTGATTTTGCATACTTAATTGCTGTAAACAATGGAAACTATCAATCGAATTCAGTTATTAATTACGGCTGGTTAATCGGTTTTACTCTAATAACTATTAGCCAGTACCGACGTGGTATCAAGAGCGAACAATTTCCACCAATTTCTATCTTTTATCTTGCTATCTCTGTTTTTGGTAGCGCTTTAATATTGACGGCAATTGCTTTAAATATGTATCAGCTACCAAAAATGGTAATTGGTCCTGCTTTGGCCACGCTCTTTGCCTCTTTTATTCGAATGGCACTAGCCTTAAAGCAAAGCGAAAAAAACTTAGCTACAGAAAATCTTGCGAAGATCGACGACCTAACTGGCTTACCAAACCGCCGAAGATTTATTAGTGAAGTCGAGAATTATCAAAATGGTTCAATCCTTTTAATGGATTTAGATGGTTTCAAACCAGTTAATGACAATTTTGGCCATCAAACTGGTGATGAGATTTTGCGACAAGTGGCAAGTAGATTCTTAAAAGCAATTCCAGAGCAATCACTTCTAGCTAGGTTGGGTGGAGATGAATTTGCTGTTCTTACACACGGAGGTTATGAAGAGGCCATGGAGTTGGCGATGGCGCTAAGGGCAACGCTCTCTTATCCATTCAATATTGATGGAGAAGCTATCCGAGTTGATGTGAGTATCGGATTTGTATCAAATGATGGTAAATCTGATTTGATGAGCCGAGCTGATACTGCAATGTACAAGGCGAAGCAGGCTCAAGTTGGTGTCTGGGCTGGTGGGACTTAATATTCTCCCCGCAAGGCGAGATTGCCTAGACCGTTTTGCAGAATTTATAGGGGGTAGTTAATTGTCAGATCGCTTCCAAGGTCGAATCCTTGTTTTGGGCGCAGGTTCAGTTGCGCAATGTGTAATTCCACTTCTACTAGAACACTTAGTAGATGCCAAACAGATGACGATAGTGGATCAGCGAGACAATCGCTCCCGAGTTAAGTCAGCTTTAGATGCTGGCGCTACCTATATTCAAGATCAAATCACAAAAGAGAATTTAAATTCATTCCTAAGCTCGCATCTTTCAGATGGTGATTTTCTATTAGATCTTGCATGGAATATTGATGCAAATACCATTCTTGGTTGGGCACATGATCACGATGTTATGTATCTAAATACCTCAATTGAAGAATGGAATCCTTACGAAGGTGGAAAGAATAAGCATCCACTAGAGCGCACACTTTATGTACGCCACATGCGCATGCGCGAGATGAAATCAAAGTGGGATAAACCAGGTGCAACTGCAATTGTCGAACATGGTGCCAACCCAGGTTTAGTTTCACACTTAGTTAAGAAGGCGCTTGTAGATATTGCAAATAAGACCATCGAAGATGGCATTGCTACAGAGCAAATAAAATCAGCTCTTGCTGCAGAAGATTATGCAAAGCTTGCCCAAGCACTTACCGTTAAAGTAATTCACATTTCTGAACGCGATACTCAAGTTTCAGATAAGCCAAAGTTATTAAATGAATTCGTAAATACTTGGTCAGTTGAAGGTTTATATGAAGAGGGTGTTGCTCCAGCTGAATTAGGTTGGGGTACCCACGAAAAGAAACTTCCAGCAATGGCTTATGAGCATCAGAGCGGCCCAAAAACTCAGATTGCAATTGCGCAGCCAGGTGCAAAGACATGGGTACGTTCTTGGGTTCCGGATATGGAAATTACTGGAATGGTAATTCGCCATGGTGAAGCTTTTACAATTCCAGATCACTTAACTGTTTGGGATGGCGATAAGGCTGTTTATCGCCCGACCGTACATTATGCATATTGCCCAACAGATGCCGCAATCGCATCACTTCGCGAATTAGAACATCGCAATTGGGATCTAACAGAAAATCAGCGAATCATGAATGATGAAATCATTGATGGAAATGATCGCTTAGGTGTATTGCTTATGGGCCATCCATATAAATCATGGTGGACTGGTTCATTACTTTCAATTCACGATTCACGTAAATTGATTCCAAATCAATCTGCAACAACCGTGCAGGTGGCGTCAGCAGTTTTCGCTGCAGTTGCCTGGGCAGTTAAGAACCCAGATAAGGGAATTTTGGTGCCAGACGATATGCCGTGGCGCGAAGTACTTGCGTACGCGGAAAAATACTGGGGCGGCTTCCATTCAGCACCTGCTGATTGGACACCAATCGATAACCGTAAAGATTTCTTTGAAGGCTGGAATGGAAAAGAGTATGACTCTGATCCTTGGCAGTTCTCAAATTTCTTAATCTAAACAATTTACGCTGCAACAACTTCTTCATCGATAAGTCTTGGGCGACCAGCTTTACGCTTGCGTTCGATAACTTCACCTTCGCTAAAAAGTTCTCCACCCCAAACTCCGCATGGCTCTTTGCGAGAAAGTGCGCCCTCTAAACAAGCTGCTTTCATAGGACAAGCTGAACATAGAGACTTTGCAGCTGCAATCATCTCTTCATCATCGCTGAAGAAGAGCTCGGCATCTGCATTGTGGCAAGGCAAACTCACTCCATCTCCCGTTACTGCTTCCAATCCAATTAACTCTTCATTCCATCCTGGAATGAGTAGCTCTCCGAATAACACTGACATTTCCTTCTCCCTACCTCTCTTTATCTCTTTCTATTTTTTGATTTTTTTCTATTTATTTATTTCTAAATGAAAAAAGCCCCAAATCCTTTTGGATTTGAGGCCTATTGGCTTTTGTTATGGATTAACCATTAACACCTGTGGCCTCGTTACCAAAATGTGCATAGGCACGCTTGGTAAACCAAGTTGTTGCGGCGTTTGTTGGGTAATTTGAATTAAATGAAGGCGCGACAATTGCAGCTTCGATTGAAGCTAATGTCATCATG
>JALRDT010000002.1 GCA_023262125.1 Candidatus Nanopelagicaceae bacterium
ACAGTTACGCATGGCGGGCCAGTCATTACCGAAATTGTTACTTCATCGGGAATAAACCATGAATATGCATTACAAATGGCGGCCTCTTTAGATCAATACAGCCCACACGTAGTTGCTAAATCATTGGTAGATGAAGCTAAAAACAGAGGCATTTCATTGCTTAGCGCTTCAAATGTGGTCGAAGAACATGGCAAAGAGGTATCTGGAGAAATAGATGGAGTCCTGATACGAGTGGGTGCGGCGCCGACAGAACTGCCAAGCTGGGCAAATTTGAAACAACCATTAATGGTTGCATTGCACTTCAACAATCAGTTGATTGCAATTTTTGGTCTAGAAGACCCAATACGTTCTGAGTCGAAAAAAACTATTAGTGACTTACATAAATTAGGAGTAAGCGAAATCGTTATGGTTACCGGTGACAAAGAAGAGACTGCATCTATTGTCGCAAAAGAGTTAGGAATCAACAGAGTCATAGCTAATTCATCTCCTGAAACTAAATTAAATGTAGTTCACGAGTACCGAAATAAAGTTTCAGGAAGCGTAATTGTGGTCGGCGATGGAATTAATGATGCTCCGGCCTTGGCTGCATCTGATGTCGGAATTGCGATGGGTGCAAGAGGAGCATCCGCAGCAAGTGAAGCAGCAGATGTAGTAATAATTGAGGATTCAATCGATCGAGTCGTAAGCGCGATTTCAATCGCAAAGCTCTCTCACTCAAAGGCACTTCAAGCATCTATTGGCGGAATGGGTTTAGCGTTAATTGCAATGTTTGCGGCAGCTTTTAATCAATTAACTCCAAGCCAAGGAGCGATTGTTCAAGAATTTATAGACTTGCTAGCAATTATGTGGGCTCTAACTACTCTGAGAAGTAAGTAATCTATCTCCATGATCCGTGAAGCAAAGAAAAGTGATGTGCAAGCTATATTTGAACTCATAATTGAACTGGCGATTTATGAGCGTGAACCTGATGCAGTTGTGGCCACGGTTTCAGATATAGAAGAGAATCTATTTGGAGCAAATCCTGTTGCTTTCTGCCATGTTGCTGAAGTGGATGGTCAAATAGTTGGCATAGCTATTTGGTTTCTTAATTACTCCACCTGGTTGGGCAAAGCTGGTTTATATCTAGAAGATTTATTTGTTAAACCTGAATTTCGCGGCCAAGGCTTGGGTCTGCAATTGATGAAGACTTTGGCAAAACATTGCATTGACCACGGCTATGAAAGATTTCAATGGTGGGTTTTAGATTGGAATGAACCTTCGATTAACTTCTATAAATCTATCGGTGCTGAAGCGATGGAAGAATGGACGGTTTATCGATTATCAGGAAGTGCACTTAAAAGTTTTGCAGCTTCATCCACTTCGAATTTTTGATGTTCAATTAGCGCCTGACCTGGGTAGTTCTCTGTATGATCAAAGGGATCATCTAACTTTTTGATACCCGATAGTTGTTGTAAAACAAATAACCCACAGAATGGTGAATAAACTGCGTTATATCCACCTTCGTGCGCAATCATTAATTTATTATTCTTGGATACATCCATCAGTATTTTAGTTAAATTGGCGTAACCATTAGCAGTTAGCATCATTCGACCCAATGGATCGTATACGCAAGAATCAAAACCCGAAGCTACAGCAATCAAATCTGGATTAAATTTTTTGATAGCAGGAGCAACCACTTGTTCAAAGGCATATTGATAACCTCCGTTACCGGTTCCTGCAGGTAATGGGATATTTATATTGGTGTTTATACCAGCACCTTCACCGATTTCACTTCTCAATCCAGAATTTCTTGGATAAAGACGATCTTGATGTAATGAAATTGTTAGAACATTTGGGTCATTATAAAAAACATCTTGAGTTCCGTTTCCGTGGTGAACATCCCAATCAACAGTAGCGATTCGAATTCCGGGATTGTCACGTTTGATTACAGAGAGCGCGATACCAAGATTTGAAAAGAGACAGTAACCCATTCCGCCTGAACGAATTGCATGATGTCCAGGTGGGCGCACTAGTGCGTAACCGTTATCGACTTCTCCTGACATGACTGATTGTGCAAGTGAAGTAACTGCACCTACTGCCATAGTTCCAATTTCATATCCACCTTTTGCAAGTGGAGTTTCTCCGTCTCCGGCATCTCCACCAAGTCTCTGTTCGCTAATTTTTTTGAGATTGGTTAAATAACTTTGCGGATGCACTAATAGCAATTCATCTTCAGTTGCATGACGCGCAGGTATACGATGCAAATGATCAATTAGTCCAGATACGACTATCAACTCATGAATACGTTTCTTGGTCTCTGCATTCTCATAATTTAAGAAAGGCTGCAAACCTTTCGCAGGATCACTCGGAAAGAAGCCGGCATTTGTGCCTGTGTCGTGCCAGCCAAAGAGTTCGTGATAAACGTAACCGGTTTTCATAGTCATGTGTTGGTCTCCTTAATGCAAGGTTAGTAGAATTCAGCTTCCGATAGGGGTAGTTATGTCAGCAATTTATGAAGCGCTTGATGAAGGAATTTTGATTTCAGATGGTGCTATGGGAACCATGTTGCAGGGAAAAGGATTAACCGATGGTGGCGCTCCTGAACTATGGAATGTAGAGAATCCAACTGCAATCGAAGAGGTCCTAGAAGAGTATGCGGCAGCTGGCGCGAATTTAATTACTACCAATACTTTCGGCGGTACTCGAGGTCGATTGCAGATGCACGGATTAGAGGATCGACTTTTTGAATTAAATAAAGCTGGCGCAGAGATTGCACGCAAAGTTGCTGATCGCCATCCAGGTTGTTTTGTAATGGGAGATGTAGGACCTTCAGGTGAATTGATGGAACCTATGGGCACAATGACTATTGACGAGGCGAAAGATTTATTTGCAGATCAAATCAAAGCTTTAGTTGCTGGTGGAGTTGATGCAATTTTGATCGAAACCATGAGCGACTTACAAGAAGTCGAAGCCGCCGTTAAAGCAGCTAAAGAAATTGCGCCAAATTTGCCAATAATTGTTACATTCTCTTTTGATACAAACTTACGCACCATGATGGGAGTCAAGCCGGCGGTTGCGGTAAAGACTTTAGCGGCTGAAGGCGTTCGCATTATCGGAGCAAATTGTGGTCGCGGAGTTGATGAGATGCGAGTAATTGCTAAAGATTTAACTGAAGCACGTCCTGAAGGCGTATTTATTATTACTCAATCAAATGCTGGGCTGCCAAAATTAGTAGGCGGCGATTTTATTTATGACGGAACACCAGAAGAGATGGCTAAATACGCACAGGATATGAAAAATCTTGGCGTCAATGTGATTGGTTCATGCTGTGGATCATCGCCTGCACATACCAAAGCAATGTCTGCAGCGATCTAATGCGTAAAGTTGTTGCAGGCTATTTAATCCATTCCATCACAGCTTTTGGTGCAATAGCGGGATTAATCTCGCTTGAAGAATTCATTAATGGCGACTATCGCAGTGGATTGCTCTGGTTGATTGCTTGCCAAATTATTGATGGGTTTGATGGTCCAATCGCTCGAAAAATTGATATCCATATTCATGCCACCAAATTTGATGGGCACATACTAGATCTAGTTGTCGATTACGTAACCTGCGTAGTTGTTCCAGTTGTTATGTTGGTTAGATTAGATTTATTAACTGGGCATTGGGGATTATTTTTTTCCGGTCTAATTATTTTCACAGGAGCACTTTGGTTTGCACGCACGGATCAAGAAACTGAAAAACATTGGTTTAATGGTTTTCCTGCTGCATGGAATTTAGTAATTCCTACATTTATCATCTTGGGGACTAGGCAGAGTTACATTATTGCCATAATTATTTTCTTATCAATTTTGAGTTTAAGTAAGTTGCAATTTCCACATTTAGTTAAAGTGGAATTTTTGAGGCCTATCACTTGGTCTTTCGCGGTAATTTACTTTGTAGCACTAACTGCACTTTCTTTCCAATATCCATCAGGAGAGTCTGCGCTTAGGCCTATCTTGGTTCTATTCCCAATATATATTTTTGTAATTTCAATCATTCATACTTGGAAAGAGCGCCAAATAAGCGTAAACTCACATAATGATTGATTTTGAAGCCATTGCATTAGCAGACCAATTTTTAGTAGTAATAAATGCAGCTATTGCTGCGCTTCTTGGCTCTGCGATTGGATGGGAACGAGATCGCGCAGGAAAATCAGTTGGCCCTCGTACTATGGCATTGGTAGGTGCATCTGCTGCTGCAATCGTAAATATCGGCCATATCCTTGGTGAAAACGCCCAGTTTGGTGATCCAACGCGCGCAATGCACGCAATTATTACTGGAATTGGTTTTCTTGGTGCTGGTCTAATTTTCCAGACGCGTGATTCAGGTACTAAAGGCGTCACTACTGCAGCTACCGTTTTTGCAACTGCTGCTATGGGTTGTGCAGTAGGACTTGGCTTTCAAATTGCTTCAATTGGTCTAACAATTATTATTTTGATTGTCTTGCGTTCAACACATATGTTGGAAATTACTGCCAATCGTCGTCACGACGATGAGTAGTTAAACCCAGTATTCGTAAGCAAACCAGACTGCACAAAGCAATCCGATAATAAATATTCCCATGCGATATGCGTCGCGACTAAATTTGTCTACAACCTTTGCACCATAAAAACCACCAATTGCACAACTAACAGCTAAAACTGCAGCAAAAGTCCAATTTACTTTTCCACTTGCAATATAAATTAAATTAGAACCGATGCATGTCATCGTCACAACAACATTTTTGCTCACATTAATGTCCGAAACAGTTCTTTTGGCATCTCTAGCAAGTACTGCGATTGTCATTACACCTTGTCCAGGACCAAAATATCCGGCATAGAAGCCAATTGCGGTCAACCAGAAGTATTCGATTTTCTGTTTTAGCGGAGTTAAATTCTCTTTTACCTTTATGAAAAGCGATAAAGATGCGATCAAGATGAGTATCGGAACTAATTTTTGAAAACCTTCGATGGGCATAAGTGCTAAAGCCAGCCCACCGATAACGGCACCTATCATCGAAAATCCAATTAGTTGACTTTCCGCTTTTATAATCCCTTTAATTTCTTTGAATTTTCCAAACAAAGCGCCCACATTTGCAGTCCAAACGCCAAGCGCATTGGTCATAGCGGCTGTCACGGGATTTAACCCAACAGCAATCATTGCCGGAAAAGAAAGAACCGAGGCGCCACCTGCAAATCCGTTGAGAAAACCAACAGACAAACCAACGATGAATATAGCGATAATTTCTACCATGAGTGACGTTAAGAATAGCCTTATATACTCGCGAAATGAAGAAAATAATCGCACTTGCACTCACGATTGCATTATTTTCATCAAATATTTCATTTGCCGCGTCGAAGGTGACTGTTTTCGCTGCATCAAGTTTGACTGAGAGTTATACAGAGCTAGGTAGGAGATTTGAGAAAGCTCACCCAGGTGTAAGAATTATTTATTCATTTCAGGCATCATCAACATTGTTGACACAAATTAAGGCTGGAGCACCAGCTGATATTTTTATTTCAGCTGAACCATTTCCTGGAGGAAGGGATTATTTAGTTAATCGGTTGGTATTAGCAGTTCCTAAGGGTTCATTTATTAAGAAGATTTCTGACCTAAATAGTAAAGAGGTGATGTGGATTCAATGTGCACTTGAAGTTCCTTGTGGATCTGTAGCGCAGGCAGCTCTTTCTGAAGAGAATGTAACTTCCAAACCTGTTTCCTTGGAACCCAAAGCTTCGAGCGTATTAGCAAAATTATTAGCAGGCGAAGTAGATGCTGCTATTGTTTATCGAACCGATGTTTTAGCTAATAAAAATTTACGAGCAATAGAATTTAAAAATCTTCAAGCAGCATCAACGACCTATCAAATTGTTCAATTGAAAAAGAATCGATGGGCTAATACATTTATGAATTTCATCAATTCGCGTTCAGCCATTAACTACCTACAAATCAAAGGGTTTGATTCAAAGTGAAATTTGGCATAATGACCAAGATTTTGTCGGTTGCAGCGGCCGCAATCATTATTACGCCATTGGTTTCTTTGATTGCAAAAGTTCCTTGGAACAATTTTTTTGGGTCACTTTCTGATTTAACAGCAATCAAATTATCTATTTGGACCTCAACCTTAGCTGCTTTAATTTCACTCACATTGGGAGTTCCATTGGCTTGGATTTTGGCGAAAAGTTCAAACAGAATTAGTAATTTAATTCGTCCCTTAGTTCTTGCGCCAATTGTCTTGCCACCTACAGTTGCAGGAATTGCGCTCATATCACTCATGGGCAGGAATGGACTGCTGGGTAAATTTATTTTCGAAATAACTGGCTGGTCTATGCCATTTACAACAAGCGCAGTAGTTCTAGCTGGAATCTTTGTAGGAATGCCATTCGTGGTTCTTATTTGTGAATCAAATTTTAGGCAGTTACCAAAAGAGATTGAAGATGCTGCAATCATCGATCGAGTAAGTGGCAATGAACTTTTTCAGAAGATTGCAATTCCACAATCCAGGAGCGCAATTGCAACCGGCGGGATATTAGCTTGGGCTAGAGCAATGGGAGAATTCGGTGCAACTTTAATGTTTGCAGGTTCTCTGCCAGGCACAACACAAACTTGGACTATGTTGATTTACCAGGAATTAGATGTAAATGTAGATACCGCGTATGTGTTATCTGCAGTTATGTTAGCTATAGGGGTTTTAATAGTTTTCTTGCTACGTAAACCGCTTAGAGAAGCCATGCAATGAAAAAAGTTATTTTAACTGGCGGTACTAGCAAAAGATTTGGTTCAAATAAAGCTGAAGCAAAAATAAATGGCAAATCTCTCTTAGAAATATTGGCTACAGATTTAGATGAATTGATAATCGTTGGCCCGACTACTTCTCTCAAAGCAATTTACGTACGTGAAGAACCAATCGGCGGAGGTCCAGTATCAGCAATTGGAGCTGCCATGAAAGTAGTTGATACAGAATTAGTCGCAATTTTTGCTACCGATATGCCTTTTGCTCCGAAAATTTTGGAAAAGTTAGAGCAATCACTGGTTGATGATGCGGCACTACCAGTTGATAGTGAGGGAGTAGTGCAGCCGTTAGCTGCGCTCTATAAGAGCGATAAGTTAATAAGCGCCTTGAATGCATTAGGAAATCTTGAAAATAGGTCACTCAAGGAGTTAGTTGCCCACTTGCGAATTAACCAAGTTCCATTGGCTGAAACCGAGTTCCTGTTGGACATTGATACCCAAGAAGATCTGTTAAAAGCGATTGACTTGGCTAGTAGATTGGCTCAATGACCTTAATTGAGCCAAGTTGGGATAAAGCACGCGAAGCTGCTGCCGATTTAGCAAAGTTGGTCCGCTTAAGTGCAACTGAAAAAGTTGCGATAAATCAATCAAATAATCGAGTATTAGCGATTGATGCGAAATCTCTAGTTGATTTACCAACATATATAACTAGCGCAATGGATGGTTATGTGGTGGCAGGTAATAGTCCATGGGATTTAATTGGTGAAATAAAAGCAGGCGCACCTTTCCAAGGAAAACTACAACCTGGTCAAGCATTAGGAATAGCTACAGGCGCTGTTATTCCAGAAGGTGCATTTGGAATATTGCGTTGGGAAAATGCAACAGTAAATGGCAACCAAATTAGCGGTGAAACCTCTGAAGAAAAAGATTTTCGTCCAGCCGGTGAAGAAGCAAAATTAAATGAAGTGCTAGTAGAAAAAGGCACTACGCTGACACCGGCCATGGTCGGTCTTTTAGCAGCTGCAGGTTTCGATGAGATTGAGGTAGCAAAACGCCCTACAGTTGGACTATTACTGCTTGGTGATGAAATTCAACTCTCCGGACTACCAAAAAATGGATTTGTAAGAGATTCATTAGGGCCGCAGATTCCAATATGGCTAGAAAAATTAGGTTGCAAAGTTTTACAGGTTGAATATATTTCCGACAAGTTAGATTTAACAATTTCTGCTATTGATGAAGCATCAAAGAAATTTGATATTTTGGTGACAACTGGAGGTACTGCAGGTGGTCCTAGAGATTTTCTGCATACTGCAATAGCCAAATTAAATGGCGTTATACATGTAGATAAGGTTGCTGTGCGTCCAGGACATCCACAACTACTAGCAACGGTGAACGGAAAACCATTAATTGGCTTGCCAGGCAATCCACAATCAGCAGTAGTTGCATTGCTAACTTTGGGAGCCCCGCTAATAAACAGTATTTTAGGAAAGCCAAATTTGCCGCTTCCTGTAATTTCTAGTGATGATCTTTTTGATGCCCAACCTGGCTTCACTAGATTGGTACTTGGAACATTAGATAAAGGACATTTCAAAATAGGTAAATACCTAGGAAGCGCAATGCTTAGAAGTTTGGCGCATTCGGATGGTTTTGCAGTTTGCACCAACCCACCAACAACCCTCCGTTGGCTAGGATTGCCACTATGAATTCTGGCAATCTAAGCCATATCAACGATAAAGGCGAAGCTAATATGGTCGACACCTCAGAGAAAGAAATCTCGGTTCGCATAGCAATCGCAACTGGAAAAGTAACCATGAAAACTGAAGTATTAAATGCGATTGCTTCTGGCCAAACTCCAAAAGGTGATGTCTTAGCAACTGCACGAATTGCCGGAATTATGGGTGCCAAGAAAACTAGCGAATTAATCCCACTCTGCCATCCAATTGCCTTAAACAAAGTAGATATTGAATTAAAAATTGAAAGCGATGGTGTATCAATTCAGGCTACTGCAAAAACTACAGATCGCACTGGAGTTGAAATGGAAGCCCTGACTGCAGTTTCGATAGCAGGACTTACTTTGATAGACATGATTAAGGCAATGGATCCACATGCAAGCATTAATGCAGTACAGGTAGAGAGCAAAAGCGGTGGCAAAACCGGCGATTGGCAGCGATGAAAACCGCATTAATCATCACTGCAAGTAATCGAGCAAGTGCTGGGGTTTATAAAGATTTAAGTGGGGCAGCGCTTAAAGAAGGATTAACAAAATTGGGATATCAAGTTTTGGGCCATAAATTGGTTCAAGATGACATCAATCAGATTTCAACCACCATAAAAAGCGCACTCTCTGAAGAAATTAATTTAATAGTAACTACTGGTGGAACTGGGATATCGCCAACAGATGTAACCCCCGAAGCCACAAAACCATTAATTGAACGAGAGTTACCAGGATTTGCTGAAGCACTCAGAGCTTATTCTCGAGAAAAAGTCCCAACTGCAGATTTATCGCGAGCATTAGCCGGCGTAACCGGGAAATCTTTAATCGTAAATTTACCTGGTTCACCAGGAGCAGTAAAAGATGGATTAGTAATAATAGAAAGACTTGCACCACATATTCATGATCAGTTGGCTGGAAATGATCACAGCACAAGTAACTGATAAGAAAATATCTGCAACAGCTTTAACTGAATTGGTTAAGCAAAATGAAGCAGGTGCTATCGCTACCTTTAGTGGGGATGTGCGTAATCATGACAAAAACAAAGTAGTAATCTCTTTAAATTACGAAATTCATCCAACTGCACAATCAGTTATCGAAAAAATTACAAACGAAGTTGCTATTAAGTATGAAGTAAAAGCAGTAGCTGTTGCACATCGATATGGCCAAATTCCAATTGGCGAAAGTGCATTTGTGGTTGCTGTATCTTCGGCTCACCGTGGTCCAGCATTTGCATGTTGCCAAGAGTTAGTTGAGCGAGTTAAAGCGGAACTACCTATCTGGAAATACCAAGAATTTGCTGATGGCAGCACCGAGTGGGTGAATAGCGCATGAAGTTGATTGATAGTTATGGACGCATACATAGAGATTTACGAGTTTCACTTACAGATCGCTGTTCATTACGTTGCACTTATTGCATGCCATTTAATTTCGATAAATGGC
>JALRDT010000118.1 GCA_023262125.1 Candidatus Nanopelagicaceae bacterium
AAGCCATCTAGAGCATAGGCAATCGGCACCTTCTTTCCGATTATTGATTGAAGATGAAGCGGAGCAATGTGATAGTGATAGTCATCAGCTCTACCGCAGTGGCCTCCCCAATCATCGAGCTCACCAGCTAGCAAGGCATCATCACCACGATTATTTAACGCATTAAAGATCGGTACTCCATTTACTGCAATTGCGATTGCGCCACGCAAGAAATGATTTTTCGCGCTTATTGGCGATTTACTAATTACGGGTTTGATAGGTAGAGACCAGGCATTACTTCCTGAATATGGCTGTGGAGTTGGAACTTGCTGTTGCCAACTTACAATTCCAGCCATCATCGGATGGTTAGGCATTCCATCACTTTCAATAAGATAATATTTTGAATTCTTGGTTATTTTTACACTCTTTGAAAATGCTGCAAAACCCGGCAGAGTAATAGCCGCAGCATCTGCTTCGAGAGCTTCAAAGGAGTTTAAGAAAAGCGCTCCCATTGATATAGCGCTAGCTTTCAGAAATGACCGACGCTCTATTTCGGTTAAATGATGAACTTCATGGTCATGCATTATTAGACCATTCGTGGTTTCACTGAATAAGAATGCGCTACCTGCATATTCTTTCTACTCGTATCTTTTGCTCTTGCAGCTAGGAAATATTCCACTTTCGCTTCATCTGCTCCAACTTGAACGCGAACGTGACCCGAATTTGGCGCCTTTACTCCTGATTTATAAGCACTTTCATTAAACATTGAGAAAGTGTCGTCAGCTGGATTTGGCATTGATTGATAGATAAGGCCATCTCTTTGTTGAGTTACAAATATGTGATCATGACCTTGGAAGAGAATCGAAACTTTATGTTTAACCATAAGATCATGAATTGGAAGTTCCCAATTTGGTCTTTGCGCTGCAAAAGTAGTAGCTCCTTTAGGATCTTTCCCACCCCATTCATAATTCTCTGAAACTTCAATTGCACCACGACCGGTGCCCATCACGTGGTGCGTAAATACGAATATGTATTTAGCTTTTGTAGTCTCAAGAGTTTTCTTAAACCAGGCATATTGCTCATCGCCAATTCCTACTTGCCAGAGATCTGAAACTTTTGATGCTCCACCACCGTTTTTCTTATTGTTGGCATTATCTTCAACTGATACTCCTGCAACATTATCAACTGCATATTTTGAATGCCAATATGGATCCAAAGTAATGAAGAGTGCATCTCCCCAATGCCAGCTGTAGTAATCTCTTAATTTTCCGATTCCCGGCACATCTAAATTGTCTCCGGTATAAAAAGCATCTGGAGCTGGTTGTGGATAAAACTTATTTCTGGCATTTCCCGCTAATACTGCTGGATTTGTTAGAGAGCCATCCAAGAGATATTGGGCTGCCTGCTCATGATTTCCGTTGACTAAGAAGACGGGGGTAGTCGCACCAATTGTTCCTAACCAATCCCTGTGAGTGCGATAAATCTTTTCAACGTTTTCTTTGTTTGCTTGTCCTTTTGCAATTAATGGATCAATACTAAAATCGTCTCCCATTAAAATGTGAAAATCATTGCCTTGTGCTGCAACATTTGCCATTGCCACGTAATAAAGTTCAGAATTAAACATCTTCCCTGCTCGTTCAGGGTGAGTATCTCCATGAAGAGAAAAGGCAAAACTCTTTCCGGGCGTACGAGCAGTTTGGAAGTTGTAACTCTTACTAATCGAATAAGTTGCGGCACCAGAGGCTTTGAATCTGACTCGATAGAAATACTTCTGATTTGGCTTTAGTGATTTCAATTCAAAGACAGTTGGGGTTGCAGCGGAGAGCTGCAAAATTGCACTCTTCTGGGGAAAAGTTCTTCCTGTGGTTCCATATTCAATATAGCAACTCATTGAATTCGATGTTATTAAATTTAAAGCAATCGAATTAGAAGTAGGTCTACCAAGGATTATGTTCAATTCTTGAGCTGCATAAGACTTTGAGCTTGATCCAATAAAGTTTGCTAAAGCTCCATAGATAACTCCGGCTAGCAGAGATCTGCGTGAAATTTCTATTTGCATGACATCAAAATATGCCTTTAATTTGCCATTTCAATGGCGACTTTATGTGAAAGTCATGTGAGTGCTGGGGCTAGCCCTTAGTTAATTCTCTGGCTCGGTCACAATCCTTTTTCATCTGCTCAAGCAGCGGCTCTAACCCATCAAATTTAATGGTTTCGCGAAGTCGCCAACCAAAAATAAATTTGCACTTTTTATCGTATAGCTCTAAACCGATTTGATCTAATGCGTATGCCTCAATCTGTCGGGCACGAATCCCTTCAAAAGTTGGATTAGTGCCGATTGAAATTGCAGCTGGCCATTTCTGGTTTTCAACTTCTAACCACCCTGCATAAATTCCATCTGCCGGTATAGTCCAATTGCCACTTAAACCTAAATTAGCTGTCGGGTATCCGATTTCGCGGCCACGTTTCTCTCCATGAACCACAATGCCTTCTAAAGTAAATCTATGTCCAAGTAATTCGTTAGCAAATTTAATGTCACCTTCAAAAATTAAATTGCGAATTCTTGTAGATGAAATTACACCCATGCTCTCTTGCAAATTATGTACTTCTACTTGAAAACCATAATTACGTAAATCTTCTGCCCTTCCTGCAGCACCTTTGCCATAAGTAAAGTTAGCACCGACCATTACTGCTTTAGCATCTAAATCATTAATAAGAATTTTCTGCACAAAATCATCTGGGGACATGGATGCAAACTCTTTATCAAAATCAATTACAACAACGGCATCTGCGCCATATTTCAATAAGAGATTTATGCGAGCATCTAATGACGTTAAATGAGTCGGAGCCTTATCAGGAGCAAAAAGAGTCGTTGGATGCGGTTCAAATGTCATTGCGACTACCGGATTACCAAATTTCTGGGCATCAATCAGTAATTGCTGATGGCCAACATGAACTCCATCAAAGTTACCGATAACTACGGTAGAACCTTTGATAGGTGCAGGTTTCCATGAGAGGCGCATATAGTTATTTTATAAAGACGGCAAAAGGTTTTGCCATCCCATCCTTATCCTCTAACAGCGCTGCCAAATCGCCTTGTGGAGTTATGGCAGCGACAATTCCGGAAGATCCGGTTGCTGAAATATTCCGACCAAATTTCATCTCTGCTGCTTCTTGAAGAGTTAATTGGCGAGGGGTAAAAATCTTGGAAGCGACTTCGGCAACGCTCATCAAATTACCTGCCATGGATAAATCAAAGATGCCTACTTGAGTGCGACGAAGTGAAGTTAAATGACCGCCACAATCTCTGGCAATTGCACGAATATATGTACCAGCGCTACATTTAACGGAAATATCAACTTCATCGCCACGAATTTGATTTATTTTAATTTCAAAGACTTCTACCTCACGTGCAGGAATATCTACTTCTACACCTTCGCGGACTAAATCATATGCTCGTTTACCATCAATTCGAATTGCCGATACTGAAGATGGCTTCTGCATAATTTTTCCAACTTGTTTTGCAAATGCAGCTGGGATATCAGAAGGAATTTCGGTGGTGGCAATTACTTCGCCCTCTTTATCGTCAGTTGAAGTCAACTGGCCAAGTTTTACAGTTGCATCGTAAGCCTTAATTCCAGCCGTTATGTATTGCAGTAATCGAGTTCCATCGCCGATTCCTAAAACCAAAACACCGGTGGCCATTGGATCTAAAGTTCCGGCATGACCGATTTTTCTAGTATTTAGCTCTTTGCGCATCTTTGCCACGACATCGTGGCTTGTCATTCCACCCTGTTTATCGACAACCAAAAAGCCGTTCGTCATTAATTTTGATTACTTTTTATATGGATCATCAACGACTGGCTTTGCCTTCTCTGCCAGTTGCGCAATCTCATCGTCATGCTTTTTAATCTCAGAAAGAAGAGATTCCATTTGTTGCGCAGCTTCAGGAAGGGCATCGCTAAAGAATTCTAGAGTTGGAGTAATTCGTGTTTTTAAATCATGCCCAACCGCGCTACGTAACAGGCCTTTAGCTGATTCGAGCGCTGCTTTTGTTTTTGCTTGTTGATCATGATCGCCGAATACTGTGTAAAAGACAGATGCGTTCTGAAGGTCGCCAGTTACACGCACATCAGTAATAGTGACAAAACCAAGGCGGGGATCTTTTACCTTGGTCTCAAGTGTCTGTGCCACTACAACTTTTATGCGATCTGCGACCTTTTCAGAACGTACTGACATTATGCGCGCTTTTTCTCTTGCATCTCGAAGACTTGAATAATGTCTCCGGTGGTAAGTTCCTTAAATCCAACACCAATACCGCATTCGAAACCTTCACGAACTTCAGTGGCATCTTCTTTAAAGCGCTTTAATGAATCGACAGTTAAGTCTTCAGCTACCACAGTTCCGCCACGCAATACGCGAGCCTTTGCATTTCGACGGATGATTCCATCTTGTACAAGTGAACCTGCAATTAGACCAGCCTTAGATGACTTGAAGATTTCGCGAACTTCAGCATTTCCAAGTACCACTTCTTCATACTCAGGCTTGAGCATTCCCTTAAGTGATAGTTCAATCTCTTCGATTGCCTTGTAGATAACTGAGTAGAAACGAACTTCTACGCCTTCGGCATCTGCATACTGCGCAGTTGCGATTTCTGGCTTAACGTTAAAGCCAATAACGACTGCAGTTGAAGCAGAGGCAAGCGTGATATCTGATTTGGTAATCGCACCAACGCCGCGGTGAATTACGCGTAGATCAACTTCTGCTCCGACATCAAGCTGCATCAACGCATCTTCCAAAGCTTCTACCGAACCAGATACGTCGCCCTTGATAATCAAGTTTAGTGTTGAAATCTTGGACTGCTCCATGAAATCTTCCAGCGAAACTTTCTTACGAGCCTTTGCAAGTTGCGCGTTACGTTCTGCAGCTTGGCGCTTCTCTGCAATCTGACGTGCCGTGCGATCTTCTTCTGCAACGAGGAAGGTATCACCGGCATCTGGTACAGATGTGAAACCAAGAACTTGAACCGGACGTGATGGACCTGCAACTTCAACATTCAGACCGAATTCATCTAGCATCGCACGAACGCGACCAAATGAACCACCCGCAACAATTGCATCTC
>JALRDT010000137.1 GCA_023262125.1 Candidatus Nanopelagicaceae bacterium
TCTTGGTGGAGTAGCACTAGATCTATCCTTTATTGTGCTTTTCTTTGCAGTGCAAATATTGCAAGGTTTAGCACTTGCTTACCTATAAATTTAAGCTTTAATTAAGTTAAAGGTAAAACCTAGTTCGGTATCGCAAAGCAATGCGCTATCTAACTTCATCTCAACTGCCAAAACTTCACGTTTGATATGGTCAAGTGATTCAGAAACTGCAGATGCCATCTCAGAGGTTGCATTCCAAGAGACAATAATTCGATCAGAAATATCAAATCCTGCACTCTTTCGGCCTTCTTGGAGCGCACGAATTACTTCTCGCACATTGCCGGCATTTATTAATGATTGAGTAAGAGTTAAATCTAGCGCTACAGACTCGCCATTATTGGAGGCAACTGACCATCCACTTTTGGGTTGCTCAGTTATAACTAAATCTTCAGTTGAAATTTCAAAGTCGCCAAGCTTTGCGTTACCTTTAATGCGTACCTCTGCAACCAACGCTGCAGCATCTGCTGCAGCAATTAACTTTGCTACATCTTGAACTGCTCCACCATATTTTGCGCCTAGTGCACGGAAGTTTGCTTTGATACTAACGCTAACTAAATCTCCAGAAGCATTAGCAATATCTTCCAATTCAAGAACATTTAATTCATCAGCAATTTGATCTCGCATATCAGCTGGGAGATTTGCCCAGCCACTTGCTGCAATAAGCGCCCGTCCTAATGGCTGCCTAATTTTCACCGATGATTCTGCTCTTGCAGCACGACCTAATTCGACAATGCGACGGGTAAGTGCAACTTGGTCTCGAAGATTTCCATCAATTAAAGCGGAATTAATTTCTGGCCAACTTGTTAAATGAATTGATGCGGCAGCATCGGACTCAACAGGCTTGATTAGTTCTTGCCAGACATGCTCAGTAATAAATGGAACCATAGGTGACATTAATTGAGTAAGTACCTTGATGCATTCATGTAAAGTTGCAAGCGCGGCAGGGTCACCATCCCAGAAGCGGCGACGGCTTCTTCGAACATACCAGTTTGATAAATCATCAATATATGTAGCAAGCAATCGGCCAGCAGTTTGTGAATCAAAATCTGCATATGCAGCATCAACATCTTTAATAAGAAGTTGCAACTCAGACAAAATCCAACGATCCATGATCGGTCTGCCAATTTGGGCAGGAGATTGAGTCAGATCAAAATTAGATGCTCGGGCATAAAGTGACATAAAGGAAATCGTGTTCCAGTAAGTCAGAAGTGTTTTACGGATTACCTCTTGAATTGCATCATGTCCAACTCTGCGAGCAGCCCAAGGAGAACCTGCAGCCAACATGAACCAACGAACTGCATCCGCGCCGTGTTGATCCATCAATGCCATTGGCTCGAGAACATTTCCGAGATGCTTTGACATCTTGCGACCATCTTTATCCAAAATATGTCCTAAGCAGAGGACTGTCTTGTATGAAGATTGATCGAAAACCAAGGTGCCAATAGTCATCAAGGTATAAAACCAGCCACGAGTTTGGTCTATTGCCTCGCAGATAAAATCAGCAGGATAAGAATTTTTAAATTTCTCTTCTGAGCCAGGCTTATGTGGGTAGCCCCACTGCGCAAATGGCATTGCGCCAGAGTCGTACCAGCAATCAATAACTTCTGGCACGCGAACCATTTCACCTTTTCCATCTGAACATTCAGAACAAGGGAACTTGATGTCATCTACAAACGGACGGTGCGGATCTAAATTTGATAGCTCTTGTCCTGCCAGTTGACCAAGTTCTTTTAATGAACCAATTGCAATTTCGTGACTCTTATCTGTACTTGAGCAACGCCAGATAGGAAGTGGTGTACCCCAATATCTATTGCGAGAGAGAGCCCAATCAATATTGTTATTTAACCAATCTCCGTATCGACCAGTTTTGATGGTTTCAGGGTGCCAATCGGTTTTCTGATTTTCGCGAATTAACGCATCTTTAATTGAGGTTGTCCGGATGTACCAAGATGGTTGCGCATAGTAAATAAGTGCGGTGTGGCAGCGCCAGCAGTGTGGGTATTGATGCTCATATGGTTGATGCTTGTATAACAAACCGCGTACTTTTAAATCTTTAACAATTGGCTTATCGGCATCTTTAAAGAAAAGATCTCCAACTAATTGAATACCTGTCTCAAAATGGCCATCAGGTCGAACCGGATTTACTGTTGGCAAGTTATATGAACGGCATGTCTTTAAGTCATCAGCACCAAATGCGGGCGCCTGATGTACTAAGCCAGATCCATCTTCAGTGGTTACATAATCTGCAAGAACCACAAAGTGCGCATCCGGAATTTCTACAACATCGAAAGGACGGCTATAAGTAATACGCTCCAGCTCTTTGCCTTTGTAACGTTTCAGAATTTCAGTCTCGCCATCGAGCTTAGAAAGTAAAGCTTCAGCCAGAACTAGGATTTCTGAATTTTCATCTTTTGTTACTTTAACTGCAACATAGTCAACATCAGCATTTGCAGCTACAGCGGTATTCGAGATTAAAGTCCAAGGAGTGGTTGTCCAGACCAAGAAACTTGCTTTCAAATCTTTTAGCTCTCCACCGGTGATGGGGAAGCGAACATAAACTGAAGGGTCAGTAACTGTTTCGTATCCTTGGGATAATTCGTGATCTGAAAGTCCGGTACCGCAACGCGGACAATAAGGCGCAACACGGTGATCTTGAACCAAGAGACCTTTCTTCCAAATCTCTTTTAGTGACCACCATACTGATTCAACATATTCCGGAGACATAGTCCAATAAGCTTCATCAAAATCAACCCAGAAGCCCATTCGATTTGTCATTGTTGTAAATGCATCAACATGGCGTTGAACAGACTCTTTACATTTGGCATTAAATTGAGCAATACCGAATTTTTCGATATCTCCTTTACCTGAAAATCCGAGTTCCTTTTCAACTGCAATCTCTACTGGAAGTCCATGGCAATCCCAACCCGCTTTGCGAACTACTTGGTGACCTTTCATAGTCTGATAGCGAGGGAATACATCTTTGAAAACACGCGCTTCGATATGGTGAGTACCTGGCATACCGTTGGCAGTAGGTGGACCTTCAAAGAAAGTCCAAGAATTTTGACCTTCGTGAGCCTTGACGCTCTGATGGAATATCGCATTACTCTCCCAAAATGAGAGAACCTCGTGCTCCATCTTTGGGAGGTCAATCGAGGCCGGAATTGCGCGGTAGCCGGTCATTTGGCGATTGTAATTGACGCTTAATCGCGTGCCTAATTGGCGCGGTGAG
>JALRDT010000024.1 GCA_023262125.1 Candidatus Nanopelagicaceae bacterium
TAATTTCACCTTTGCTACCAGTGCTTTCAATGCGCACTCGAGTATCTAAAACATCGCCAATTTTTTCGCCAAGCTCTTTTAGCTCTGGGCTGCTCTTTTTTGAACCGCCTTTACTTTTTGTTTTGCTACTTGGTTTTGCAATAGCGATGATCTCTTCAACGGTACGAACCGATAAGCCTTCGGCAATAATTCGGTTTGCTAACTTTTCTATTGCGCTGGCATCAGATAGTCCAAGTAGCGCGCGTGCATGTCCGGCGCTAATAGTTCCGGCCGCAACTTTCTGTTGAACTGAAGTTGGCAGATTTAAAAGTCGCATGGTGTTTGTAATTACAGTACGCGAACGACCTAATTTTTTCGCAAGTTCATCTTGGGTGCAATTAAAATCATTTAATAATTGCGAATATGCTGCGCCTTCTTCAAGTGCATTTAATTGTGAGCGATGGATATTTTCAATTAATGCTTCACGCAAAAGTTCATTGTTGGGAGTTTGACGAATAATCACTGGAATCTGCGTTAAACCTGCTTGTTTTGCAGCGCGCAAACGGCGCTCACCCATAATTAATTCATAACGCGCACCGACTTTGCGTACAACTGGTGGTTGCAATATTCCGATCTCTTTTATTGATGCCACCAACTCTTGCAACGCTTCGGGATCAAAAACAGTTCGTGGTTGTCGTGGGTTTGGATCGATTAAATTGATATCAATTTCATCTTGTGCGCCAACGGTAATTTCATTATCGTTTTGATTAATTGTTAATGGGATTAACGCATCCAGATTTGTTCCTAGTCCGCCACGTTTTACCATTAAGCAATATCTCCTGTTTTGTTTAGCAACTTATAATCTATTCGTACAACATTGCTATCAAAAGCTTTACCGCGCTCTGCAATTTCACGAGCTACTTGCATATATGCAATTGCGCCGGTTGATGATGGATCATAAGTCATTACAGTTTGTGAATACGATGGGGCTTCAGATAGACGTACTGCACGCGGAATTGGAATATCAATTAATTCGCGTGGAAAGTGCGAGCGCACATTTGCCACTACATCGTTTGCCAATCTGGTGCGCGAATCAAGGCTAAAAGATGCGTTAAATGAAATAAAAGATAATTACGATTACATCTTTATTGATTGTCCACCAAGTTTAGGATTATTAACTGTTAATGCCTTTAGCGCTGCAACTGAAGTTTTAATTCCTATTCAATGTGAATATTACGCGCTTGAAGGTTTGTCACAATTATTAGAAACTTACAAAATTGTTAAACAACGTTTAAATCCAGAGTTAAATCTTTCAACAATTGTATTAACAATGTTTGATTCTAGAACCAGACTTGCAAATGATGTGGTTGCAAATGTTCGTTCACATTTTCCACGCGAATTAATTGATATCCCAATTCCGCGAGCTGTGCGTTTATCAGAAGCTCCGTCATATTCACAAACGGTAATGACTTACGATCCATCATCAACTGGCGCAGTTGCATATATGCAAGTTGCACGTGAAATTGCAGAACGCGGTAAAGCATTTGATTCAAATGTCGTTTCAATCAATTATCGTTCAGGGGATATCGCATAATGGCAAAACGCGGCGGGCTAGGTACAAATTTAGATGCGTTAATTCCCTTAACAGTAAATAACAATGATGTACAAGAAGTTGTCGGCGCACAAGATGAAATCGATATTAATTTAATTGATCCAAATCCACGCCAACCAAGAACAGTATTCGATCAAGAAGCACTACAAGAATTAGTTGCATCTATTAAAGAAATCGGAATTCTGCAACCACCGGTAGTACGCATTGTCGGTGCACGCTATGAATTAATTATGGGAGAGCGCCGACTACGTGCTGCAAAACTAGCTGGTTTAAAGCAGATTCCGGTAATTATTCGCCAAACTCCAAATAATGAATTATTACGCGAAGCGTTAATTGAAAATATTCATCGCTCACAATTAAATGCACTCGAAGAAGGTGCTGCCTATTCTCAATTATTAAATGATTTTAATTGCACCCAAGAAGAGTTAGCACAGAAACTTGGCCGCTCACGTTCTGTAATCACAAATATGATGCGCTTACTTAATCTACCAACTAGTGTTCAACAGAAAGTCGCTGCTGGCACAATTAGCGCTGGCCACGCCCGTGCACTTCTTGGTCTGTCAGATAGCTCTGCCATAGAAAAACTTGCAAATCGAATTGTTGCTGAGGGGTTATCGGTTCGAAGCGTTGAAGAGATCATCGCGATAAGCAAACCATCAAGTAAGAAAAGTAAATCAAGTGGCGGCAAGAAAGAGAGCCCAGAGCTAAAAGAGCTTGGCGAACAATTAGGCGATGTACTTGATACCCGAGTTAAGATTCAAAGCGCAGGCGGTAAAGGCGAAATTATTGTCGAGTATTCCGGTGCAGAAGATTTGAAACGTTTAGTTAAGTTGATATCCAGCGCGAGACGCTAACTCTTGCTTTACAACCGCACCTAAAGCTTTTACCCCTTCACGAATACGTTCTGGGGTTGGGTGGCAATATGAAAGTCGCATCTGCCAAGAACCAAAGCCATCTGCATAGAAAGCGTTACCCGGAACATATGCAACTTTCGCCACAATTGCTTTTGGCACCATCGCTTTAGTATCAATTTCAGGTGGCAGAGTTATCCAAACATAAAATCCACCACCTGGCCGAGTCCAAGTAGCTTCCTTTGGAAAATGCGCATCTAGAGATTCGAGCATTGCATCGCGACGAACGCGGTATAAATCAACAAAAGATGCGATCTGATCGCGCCAAGGTTGATCCTTTAAATAACTTGAAATTGTTAATTGCGTGAAATTTGATGGACAGAGAATTGAACTTTCAGATGCAATCACAAGTTTGTCTTTAATTGATTGCGGAACCAACGCCCAGCCAACACGAAGACCAGATGCGATGGTCTTTGAGAATGAACCTAAATAAATGACATTCTCAGAATCCTGCGCACGCATCGCATTTGGAGATGGTCGATCAAACCCCAGAAGGCCATATGGGTTATCTTCAACGATAAAAATCTCTTCTCGAGCGCAAATTTCCAAAATTTCAGTTCGGCGATCTGCTGAAAGCATCACACCAGTTGGATTTTGGTAATTTGGAATTAAGTAAAGGAATTTGATTTTACGACCGGCCGCACGAACAGACTTAATTGCTTCATTTAGCGCCGCTGGAACCATTCCATTGTCATCTGTTTCAACATGTACCGGCGCCGCTTGATATTGTGAAAATGTACCGAGCGCACCTACATATGAAGGCGCTTCTACTAAAACTACATCGCCTGGATCGATAAAAATTCTAGAGATTAAATCTAAAGCTTGTTGTGAACCTGTTGTAACAATTACATCATCTGGATTTGCGCGAATTCCTTCAAGCGCCATAACTTCACAGATCTGTTCGCGAAGCAATGGATGTCCTTGACCACTTCCATATTGCAGAGCTTCGGTGCCGTTTGTGGCAACAAGGTTGCGAACGACCTCTGCAATCATGTCCATTGGCAGCGCAGAAAGATTAGGCATACCACCTGCAAGAGAAACAATATCTGGACGAGATGCCACAGCAAATAGAGAACGAATTTCAGATGGCTTCATATGCGCCGCTCGAGATGCAAAACGATTCTCGAGTTCTAGTGAATCTCCAGTCGTGTGGCGCAGTTCAGTCATTGGGATAGTTTTCCATATTTATTAACTTGGTGGAAATTAATTAATTCTTAAACCTGCGCGTTTTAGGTCAGAAATACGCAAAGTCCCGGTTTTGGCATCATCTTCGGCTGCTAAATAGAGGCGTTGAATTGCAATTACCAAAGATTCTGCAATCAAATCTCTAAATTCTGCGCGCTTATATCGATCGGCATCACCAGGGTTACTTAAATACCCCAAATCAATTCGAACCGCTGGAGCACTAACCAATCGAAGCAAATCCCAAGTCTTTGAATGAACTCCGCAATCTTGTAAATCAGTACGAGCGCAAATCTCTCTCTGTACTAAAGATGCGAAACGATCACCGACTACAGAGTGCACACCATGTGCGTCGCTGCCATAAGAATAAGTTGCAACACCATGCGCTAATTCATTTTTGTAAGTATCGCAATTTAAAGAGAGCATCAAATCTGCATTACTCTTATTTGTTAGCGCAATACGTTCTGATTCAGTTGGATCATTCTGTGGTCCACGAGTTAAGAAAACACTGGCACCTAAAGCTAATAAACGTCCTTCAACGCGTGTGGCAATATCGTAAGTAATTTCAGATTCTTTTACACCATTTGCTTCAACACCAAAATTATTACCGCCACGCGCTGGGTTAATTACAATTACTTTTCCAGCAAGAGCTGGTCCACGACTTTGTTGTCGTGCAGCTTCACGTAATTTAGTCGGCGCACCACCAGCAACCGTTTTTGTTAATCGAATTAATGCGGTAATTGTTGCCGGACCACATTTACCATCAACCACTGCGCCGACAGATTTTTGAAATTCTTTAATCGCACTTTCAGTTTTAGGGCCAAAAATTCCATCTACTCGCCCACAATCAAAACCCATATCGGTTAAGCGGCTCTGTAATTGCGCAACATCATCACCGCGCATTAACGGTGAAGGTTGTAAATAAAGTGAGCGATCGCCTAGCTTCCAACGAGCTTCTTCAAGCGCTTGGAAAGTCTGGTCATTTACATTTCCGGTCGAAGTTAATCCGCGTTGTTGTTGAAAGAGCGCAACCGCATCAGCAACGCTTTTATCAAAAACTTCTGGAGTGGAATGCAATAAACCGATTCGATTTAGCGATGTGATGACTTGGTTTACCAAATCTCCACTATCGCCTGGTCGAAGCAGGACTTCGATCATGCTCTTCGGTAAATCTCTAGATAAATTCAGCTAGATCTTTAAGTAGCGCAGGCTTCGGCTTAGCGCCAATTACAGTCTTTACAACCTGGCCGCCTTTAAATACGTGAAGAGTAGGGATTGATTGCACGCCATACTGAATTGCGAGTGCAGATTCTTCATCTGTATTTAGCTTTACGATCTTTAACTTCTCGCCATGCTCTGCTGCAATCTCATCGAGAATTGGAGCAACCATTCGGCAAGGCCCACACCATTCGGCCCAGAAATCAACCAATACTGGTTTATCTGAATTTAAAACCTCTGCCTGAAAATTTGCTGCTGTAACTGACGGTGCTCCCATTTTTAACTCCTATTTCACAACTTTCTAATTGGTAAACAATAACTAATGCGCCAGAACTAATGCGCCAGGAAACGCTCTGCATCTAAGGCTGCTTGGCAACCCGAGCCTGCTGCGGTAATCGCTTGGCGGTAGGTGTGGTCAACTAAATCGCCACATGCGAAGACACCCTTTAAGTTGGTGCGAGTACTTCGTCCCTCAACTTGAACATAACCTTCGCCATCCAAAGAAATCTGTCCTGCAAGTAGCTCTGAACGTGGTGAATGACCAATCGCCACAAATAAACCAGTGAATTCACGAGTGGTGACTTCTCCGGTCTTCGTATTCTTAAGTTGTAGCGCTTCGACTTTATCTGCACCAAGTACATCGGTAACTTCAGTGTTAAATACAAATTCAATCTTGGGATTGTTCTGTGCGCGCTCTGCCATAATTTTTGAGGCGCGCAAAGTGTCGCGACGATGAATTAAAACAACTTTACTTGCAAACTTTGTTAGGAAATTTGCCTCTTCCATCGCAGAGTCGCCGCCACCAACCACAGCAATTACTTGGTCACGGAAAAAGAAACCATCACAAGTAGCGCACCAAGAAACTCCGCGACCTGATAAACGTTTCTCGTTCTCTAAACCAATCTCTTTATATGCCGAGCCAGTTGCAAGAATTACTGCTTTTGCTTTAACTACATTGCCACTGCCATCTTTTAGAGTTTTAACATCTCCACCAAGATCCATTTCAACAATGTCATCAGTAATTAAATTTGCACCAAAACGCTTTGCTTGTTTGCGCATGCTGTCCATCAACTCTGGACCCATGATGCCTTCTGTGAAACCTGGGAAATTCTCCACTAAATCCACCTTTTGCTTTATGAGACATTAAAGTGGAATAAGAAGTAACATACCTCTCTCCTAAAGCTTCTACTAATTGAAATGCCATAGATGCGGCAAATACGGTGACTGTATTAATTTTTCTTTTT
>JALRDT010000042.1 GCA_023262125.1 Candidatus Nanopelagicaceae bacterium
TCGTCATCGCGGCCATATCGAATTTGTACAAATTCTCCATCAATATCGTGATGGTCAACTTCAATATCTGATAGCGCTGTTAAACAACGAGTACACCAGTTGATAATTCGCTCGGCACGATAAATTAATTCGGCGTCATAAAGGCGCTTAAAAATTGTCTGAACTGCGCGAGATAAATTTGCATCCATCGTGAATGCTTCACGCGTCCAGTCAACAGAATCTCCAAGACGCTTCATCTGCCCAAGAATTGCGCCACCTGATTCGGCTTTCCATTCCCATACTTTTTTAACAAACTCTTCACGGCCAAAGTCGTGACGTGATTTTCCTTGTGCAGCTAATTGCCGTTCAACCACATTCTGAGTTGCAATACCTGCGTGATCCATTCCAGGTAACCAAAGTGTTTCAAAACCTTTCATACGCTTCATACGAACTAATGTGTCTTGAAGAGTGTGATCGAGAGCGTGTCCAATATGTAGCGAACCTGTGACATTTGGTGGCGGAATAACAATTGCGAATGCAGGTTTTTCTGATTTTGAATCAGCAGTGAAGTAACCAGCATCTAGCCATTTCTTATAAAGAGGGCCTTCGATGTCAGCAGGCACAAAACCTGATGGCAATTCACGCGTCATAGCGTCGTAGTCTAGATTAAAAAGTTAGGCGCTTTTCTCTTCAGAACGCTTAGCGCGTTTCGAATCTGCGCTTCGAGTAACGATCTTTGGCTGTGCATCGGAATTAATACATTCAGCGGTGACGATGACTTTCTCTACATCCTCGCGGCCAGGAATGTCATACATCACGCCAAGTAATACGTGCTCCATGATTGCACGAAGTCCGCGTGCGCCTGTTCCGCGTTTAAGAGCCAATTCAGCAATTGCATCTAAAGCTTCTGCATGAAATTCAAGTTGGACATCATCTAATTCAAATAGTTTCTGATATTGGCGAACTAGAGCATTCTTTGGCTCAGTAAGAATTTGAATCAAAGCAGATTTATCTAAATTAGATACTGAAGTAATTACTGGAAGACGTCCAATAAATTCTGGGATCAATCCAAACTTCAATAGATCCTCTGGCATTACATCAGCAAAGACATCTGATGCTTCGCGATCTTCAGCAGTGCGAAGAGGTGCATTGAAACCAACTCCAGATTTACCTGCGCGGCCTTCGACAATTTTTTCTAGACCAGCAAATGCGCCACCAACAATGAATAGAACATTGGTGGTATCAATTTGAATAAATTCTTGATGTGGGTGCTTGCGACCACCTTGTGGTGGCACCGAAGCAACAGTTCCTTCAAGAATCTTTAGCAATGCTTGCTGAACACCTTCTCCAGACACATCTCTAGTGATAGATGGGTTTTCAGCTTTTCGAGCAACTTTATCGATTTCATCAATGTAGATAATTCCGGTTTCGGCCTTTTTAACATCGTAATCTGCTGCTTGTAAAAGCTTAAGTAAAATGTTCTCAACATCTTCTCCGACGTAACCTGCCTCTGTAAGCGCAGTGGCATCTGCTATTGCAAATGGAACATTTAGCATGCGCGCAAGTGATTGCGCCAGAAGTGTCTTGCCACAACCTGTAGGACCAAGTAACAAAATATTTGATTTAGCTAATTCGACTGCACCATCACGCTTGGTGTCTCCAGATTGAACACGCTTGTAATGGTTATAAACCGCAACCGCGAGAGATTTCTTTGCGCGCTGTTGACCTATTACATAGTTATCTAAGAAATCATAAATTTCGTGTGGTTTTGGTAATTCATCAAATCCAGCAGCCGCTGCTTCTGATAACTCTTCAACAATGATCTCATTGCAAAGCTCAATACATTCATCGCATATATAAACACCAGGACCTGCAATTAATTTCTTGACTTGCTTCTGGGTTTTGCCACAGAACGAACATTTCAATAGCTCGTTGGCTTCGCCGATTCGGGTCATTCTGGTCTCCTTGAGGGGGAAGTTATATGCGAAATTTTATTGCTTGTGGTCTCTCTAGGTATTGAAAATTGTGCTTATTCTTGTTCGCTCTTAGCAGAACTAACTGGTGTCTTCATCTCTTTAACGCCTGGCACTCGATAAACAATTAAATTAACCAGAATATGAAAAGCTGCTGCAAAAATTAAGAAATTTCGTTCGCCCATGAGGTGGGTCATTGGTCCAACTAGCGCCATTCCTAGTGGCATTAAACCTGCAGAACCAGCATGATCCAATGCAAAAACTCGGCCCAACTTTTCTTTAGGTACTTCACGTTGCAGAGCAGATGGCCAAAATGCATCCCATGGACCTACAGAAATTCCACCAATTATGTACGCCAGAACTATAAGTAACTTTGAATCTTGATAAGCAAGTGCTAATGGAATAAATGCAAATAGCGACCAAGTTATCAAAGTGAAACGACCTGGTGTCTGCGTTTTTATTTTCAAAGAGAGAATTGAAGCCACTGTGCCACCAATTGCAAATGCAGCTGTTGCCATCGCCATCACTGAATTTGTTTCGAATTCGCGCTTTGTTATAACTGGCAAAAGCACGTGTTCTGAAGAGACCACTACTAGTAATTGAAAAGAAGCCATCAAAATTAATGCGCCAACCCATGGCATCTCGCGCACCGTACGTAATCCATCTTTCATCTCTTCAAAAAAAGGTTCGTGGCTCTCTTTTGCAACGTGTGCAGATTCCTTTACGCCAGTTAATGACAAGACGCTAATAAAGCAGGCAAAAGCTGTAACCAAGAAGGTGTAGCGAGCTCCAATTATTGCTACTGAAAATACTCCAATTGCAGGTCCGATAATTCCGCCCAAACGAGCTACAGCACCACGAAAAACATTTCCCTGTTTCAATAAATCTTCCGGCAAAATTGAACTGATAATTGCGCCAGAAGCTGGCGCGCCAAAGGCTTCGCCAATTCCAATCAAGAAAACTATGAGCGCCATCCAATAACGTGGAGTTTCTGGCGCAGCAACAAACACGAGTAACAAAATCAAGATACCGCGCGATAGATCTGCAGAAATCATTACATGTTTTCGTTTTAATCGATCTGCCCAGACTCCGCCCACGACCACAAAGCCAGTGCTACTTAGCATTTTTGCAGCAAGCACCAAACCTAAAGTTGTTGCGCTACCACCTGAATCAATGATGACGATTGCAAGCGCCATTGGTAATGCTCCGCCACCAATAGACATGATTGATGAAGATAGAAATACACGACGAAAATCTTTAAAAGAAAATATCGCACCTGGTGCAAATAAGGCGCGAATTCCTAACAAAACAATACTTCTATTGCTTTATTAGACAGTCGGTTTTGCTTTACGAGAAGTTAGAACTTGATCGATAAGTCCATATTCGACAGCTTCTTGAGAAGTAAGAATCTTGTCACGTTCAATATCTGCAGAGATTTGCTCTTTGGTCTTAGTTGAGTGCTTCTCGAGCATGATTTCTAGCAATTCACGCATGCGCAAAATTTCTTTCGCTTGCAGTTCGATATCTGATGCTTGTCCGCCACCTTCAGAGTAAGGCTGGTGAATCAAGATACGTGAATTAGGTAGCGCCATGCGCTTGCCCTTAGTTCCGCCTGCCAACAAAATAGCTGCTGCTGAAGCGGCCTGACCTAAACAAATTGTCATGATATCTGGACGAACAAACTGCATAGTGTCATAAATAGCTGTAAGCGCTGTAAATGAACCACCTGGTGAGTTGATGTAGATCATGATGTCGCGATCTGGATCCATAGATTCCAGGGTTAAAAGCTGTGCCATAACATCGTTTGCAACGGTGTCATCAATTGGCTGACCCAAGAAAATGATGCGCTCTTCAAAGAGCTTTGTGTATGGATCTTGACGCTTGTATCCATACGCTGTCTTTTCTTCAACAGTTGGAAGAACGTAGCGAGAGGTTATCTCTTGAATGTTTTTCATTACGCTTTTCCTCCAGTGATCTGTCCCAATGAGGTGACTACATGGTCAACAAAACCATATTCCTTTGCATCCTTTGCATTGAACCAGTTGTCACGATCTGAGTCTGCAAGAATCTTTTCGAGGGTCTGGCCTGTGTGCAAAGCGTTTAATTCAGAGAGCGTCTGCTTGGTAATAGCCATCTGCTCTGCCTGAATGCGAATATCAATCGCTGTTCCACCGATTCCACCAAGTGGCTGGTGCATCAAAATACGTGAGCTGTTAGTTGCATAGCGCTTGCCCTTTGTTCCTGCTGTTAACAAGAACTGACCCATTGAAGCGGCCATTCCGAAAGTTACAGTTGCAACATCATTTGGAATTAACTCCATAGTGTCGTAGACAGCCATTCCAGCTGTTACAGATCCACCTGGTGAGTTGATGTACAAGAAAATATCTTTCTTTGGATCCAGTGAAGAAAGTAGGAGAAGTTGAGCGCACACCATGTTTGCCATGTCGTCGCGAACTTCACCTGACAAGAAAACAATCCGCTCTTCAAGC
>JALRDT010000055.1 GCA_023262125.1 Candidatus Nanopelagicaceae bacterium
AATGACGTTGTCCAAGTGTTCGCTTTGCAGCTTCGCGAACTACAGCGAACGCTTCCGGAAGGAGTTCATCTAGCTCTTCGCCATTTGCTATTCGATTTTTGAATTCTGAGGTCTTGCCAGTTAGTTCGGCATCGCTAAGAGCTGAGATTTTAGATTCAAATGAATTTACCTCTTCGGCTATGCCAGCGAGCTCTTTAAGAATTCGCCCCTCACCTGCACGAAGAATGCGATCTAGAATCGACATCAGCTCCCTTTCTGGTCCCACATCGCTACCGCTTCCGTGGCTGGCGCTAACTGGGTTCTACTTAGGCTCATATGTTAAGGGTCTGTGCCACGCAGGCGGTAATCGCCCGATTAGCAGAGAAACCATTGGCATTTAAAGCTCTTTTTGCCTCTAAAAGAGTCGCCCCAGTTGTGACCAAATCATCAACCAAAAGAATTTCTCCTTTGATATCAGGTCCATCAAAATTAAAAGCCCCTTGGATATTTCGCTTTCGATCTATTGCACTGAGTCCACTTTGGTCTAACAAAGTTCGATTTACATTCATTCCCGAAACTACATCGAGTCCACTTCTCTTTCCTAGTTCTGTAGTGATTTCATGTAGAAAATCGCGACCCCTTTTTCGGATTGATCTTTTTGATCCTGGAATAGGCATCAAGATTGCATCTCTTAATATGTGGGATGGAAGCCTTTTTAAACAATTAAGAAGTGCGTCAATAATTAATTGATCAGCTAATTTGTATGAATTCTCTTTGGCTCCCAAGAGAATAGATCTAGCTACTGGCGTATATCGAATTGCTGAATAAACAGTTAAATTTCCAATATTTTGTATGTAAAAGTGTGGATTCCAAAATTTCCTGCAAGTAGTGCATATCTCTATTCCTAAAGCCTTGCATCCAAAGCAGCGGACTGGAAATAAAAGTTCTTTGAGCGAATAAAACATTGCCAAATTCTGGCAATCAAACAGCTTTAGAACTTGAGCGGAATAATTCGCTGTGGAATTTCGCCACCAGCTTGTTTCGGCAAAGTTAGAACAAAGTTGGCGCCTTTACCAGGCTCGCCATAAACTTCCAGTTCGCCGTTGTGTAGCCGTGCATCTTCGAGTGCCATAGAAAGACCAAGGCCGGTGCCGCCTCTGATACGCGATCTAGACGGATCAGCGCGCCAGAATCGATCAAATACACGAAGTGAGCTCTCTTTATCTAAACCAATTCCGTGATCACGAACAGCTACAGCTACTGCATGTTCGTCTTGGCGGATTGTTATATTGATTGGTTTAGCCTCCGCATGATCAATAGCATTCGTTATCAAATTGCGAAGGATTCGTTCAACTCTACGAATATCGCCTTTAATATAAATAGAATCGGCTGGTCGATCTAATTCGATATGAACTCCGACTTCGCTAGCCACCATACGTAAATCTGAAATTGCGTTGGTCGTGAGTAGACATAAATCAAATTCAACTGGCTCAATGACCGCAACTTCAGCATCAAAACGACTAATTTCAAGAAGGTCTTCTAGTAGTCGTTCAAAGCGATCTAACTGAACCATCATCAATTCCACACTTCTTTGAAGTGATGGATCAAACGTATTGCGAGCACTGTGGATCATTCCTGCCGCCATACGTAATGTGGTTAGCGGAGTACGCAGCTCATGAGTTACGTCGCCAACAAATCGCTGTTGAACGCTTGATAAATTTTCAAGTCGATTAATCTGAAGTTGTAATGAATTGGCCATTTCATTAAATGCATGGCCTAAGCGCGCGATTTCGTCATCACCCTTTACATCCATACGTTTTCCTAAATCGCCGGATGAGAGCGCTTCTGCTGTTTTTGCCGCTTCCCTAACTGGGCGCACTACCTGTCTTACAACTAAGAAAGTAACTAGACCTACCAAAAATACTAATGAAGCACCTGTGGCAATTAATGAGGTAGAGACAATTTGCAGAGTTTGATTTTGATTATCTAAATTGAAAAGTAGATAGAGCTCATAGTTACCGACATTTGGAACTTCAATTAAATTACCAACTACTAATACTTGTGAAGAGAGTCCAAATGTATTGGTAATTGTTTGATATGAACTGTGGGTATTGGAGTCCTTCCGAACCAATTTTCTTAACTCTTCCGGAATTAACTTTCCGGTTAGGAAAGGCGAAACAGTTGTGTAATTATTAGTTAGCACATTAGTTCCTGGTGCCGGGATAAAAATCAAATAAGGTGCAGTGTTGGTGGCTGTTCCAAAAACAATGCCATTTGTAGATAGATCGTTGATAGCCTTCTGAATAGATTTAGGGTTATCACCAGCTAGTAAGAACTGATATTGCAGTGCATACACTGTGGCTTTTGTATCTGATATTGAAGAATCGTATTTGACGCCTTTGATGCCGCTTGAAAGATTTGTGTAAAGAGCTGAACCGGCAATCCAAATGGCTGCGATTGAGAGTAATGAAGTCGAGATAACTACTCGGGCGGCCAAAGAATGGCGCAGCCAGCGCGTCAGCTTCACTTAATAGCCGTTGAACCTGCTCGATATCCAACGCCGCGCACAGTAAGAACAATTACTGGATTATCTGGATCTGGTTCAACTTTAGAGCGCAAACGCTGAACGTGAACGTTCACTAATCGAGTATCTGTTGAATGGTGGTAACCCCAAACTTCAGATAGCAACGCTTCGCGAGTAAATACGCGACCAGGCTCTTTAGCTAGCGCTGCGAGAAGTTCAAATTCAAGTCGTGTTAAGAGAATTTTGTCATCGCCACGTGTTACTTCGTGAGCAACCATGTCAATCTTCAAGTCACCAATAGATACTTGTCCAGTTGAAGGAAGAGTTGAACGACGTAGTCTGGTGCGAATACGTGCTACTAATTCCGAAGGATGTCTAAAAGGTTTTACGATGTAATCGTCTTCCATGGTAGTAAGATAGCAGGATTTTTTATTTTGTCAACAGCAATTCGTCAATGATTTCGCTTAAAGCATCAGCCGCGCCGAATGCTCGCCAAAAGTCAGCTTTTTTGTTTTCTGAAGATTCAGAATTGATTCTGGAAAGCTTGGGCAATTTGTTTCTGAGTTCGCGATGCTTTTGTTGCAGCATTTCTAGGATTTCAGTTTTTGTTTGCATGGTGATAGGATAGCAATTTTTATTCTTCGCGCAAGTCTTTTTTGTCTTTTTCCTTCAAACGAACCCGCGCAAGATTGCGGCAGAATTTCTTGTGCTTGCTCAGGCTAGGGAA